>JAAPAA010000083.1 GCA_012274165.1 Thiobacillaceae bacterium | reverse complement strand
GGCGGAGAAAGGGCGGGTTCCCCGCCCACAACAGCATTTCAGTTGAATTAAAACCCCAGGCTATCCAGCAAATCGTCGACCTGGCCCTGATCCGCCACCACGTCGCTCTTGCCTTCTGGGTTGATCTGCGGGCCGTTTAGCAAAGTGTTATCGGTTTCGCGTTTCACTTCAGACGGGGCGTAATCGATCAAAAACTGCACCAGCTGGCATTCCAGGTTATGTGCCAGATCCGTCACCTTGCGTATCACCTGGCCCGTGAGGTCCTGGAAATCCTGCGCCATCATGATGTCCAGCAATTGCTGTTTGGTGGCATTGGTATCGTGTTGCATATCGACCAGACATTGCATGGTCAGGGTCGCCATGTCGCGATAGCCGGCCTCTGAAAAAGGCGCCGCGACTGTCGCCTTCCAGCCTTGCAGAACCTCGCCGGCCCCTGCATCGATCCGTTCCTGCAAGGGGATAGCGGTATCAGTGGCGTTGAGCACGCGTTGCGCGGCCTGCTCGGTCATGCGCGCCACGTAGTTCAGGCGGTCACGCACATCGGGCATGTCCACCGAGGCCTTTTCCAGCACCTTGTCCAGGCCCAGCTCGCGCAGGTTGTCGTGCAAAGCGCGGGTCATCTGCCCTACCCGCGCCAGCATTTCGTTCTGTTCACACGCCTCGGGTCTTACAGCGGCGGATGTTGCGGTCAATCCACTGCAGTTGGGAAATTGCGTATTCACATCAACCCCCGGCTTTTTCAAGTTTTTCGAAAATTTTGCCGAGTTTTTCGTCCAGGGTGGCCGCGGTAAAAGGCTTGACGACATAACCACTGGCGCCGGCTTGAGCCGCCGCGATGATGTTTTCCTTTTTGGCCTCGGCCGTCACCATCAATACCGGCAGCTTCGACAACGCGGGATCCGCGCGTATCGTCTGCAACATGGTCAGGCCATCCATATTGGGCATGTTCCAGTCCGACACCACGAAGTCGAAGTTCCCCGCTCTCAATTTGGCCAGGCCATCCACGCCATCCTCGGCTTCCTCAACGTTGGAAAACCCCAACTCCTTGAGCAGGTTCCGCACGATGCGGCGCATGGTGGAAAAGTCGTCTACCACTAAAAATTTTGTATTCGGATCGGCCATGCCGCGCTCCATTGATGCATGAGTAAAGTGGGTGGTTAAACGGCATGCAGGGGCCAAACTTAAGCCAGGCAGCCATCTAATCCAGAATCGGAAGCTTATACCCGCATTGCGCGATTGCCGTGCGTTGCAAAATAGGTCATCACCCGTCCCGGCAGTTCGTGCAGGGGGCCGACTTCATGCGTCCCGCCCATGGCAATGGCCTCTTTCGGCATGCCGAACACCACGCAGGACGCCTCATCCTGCGCCAGGTTGTAGGCGCCCGCATTCTTCATTTCCAGCATGCCGGCCGCGCCATCCTTGCCCATGCCCGTGAGGATCACGCCGACTGCATTTTTACCTGCGTTGATCGCGGCCGAGCGGAACAACACGTCAACCGAAGGGCGATGACGATTGACCGGTTCGCCCTGGTCGAGCTTGGTCATATAGTTGGCACCGCTGCGCACCAGCGACAGATGGGAGTGACCGGGCGCAAGATAGGCGTGGCCGGGCAGCACCCGCTCGCCTCCTTCCGCTTCCTTGACCGAAATTTTGCACAGCTTGTCGAGCCGGTTGGCGAATGAGCGGGTGAACCCCTCCGGCATATGCTGGGTAATCAAAATTCCCGGGCAGTCTGGAGGCAATTGCACCAGAAAATCCTTGATGGCTTCCGTTCCACCGGTGGAGGCGCCAATGATGATCAGCTTTTCGCTGCTGATGAAGGGGTTGCGCACCGATGCCAGCGCAATACCGCTCTGCCCCTGCGCATGAGGCAACGCACGCGCCTTGATTTTCGCGCGCGCAGCAATGCGAATTTTGTCCGCAATCAGCTCGGTGTATTCGAGCATGCCGCTCTGGATGGAGATCTTCGGCTTGGTGACGAAATCGACTGCGCCCAGTTCCAGCGCCCGCATCGTGATATCCGAGCCGCGCTCGGTCAGCGACGACACCATCACCACCGGCATCGGTCGCAAGCGCATCAAACGGTCGAGAAAATCCAGGCCGTCCATTTTCGGCATTTCGACGTCCAGCGTCAGCACATCCGGATTGGTTTGCTTGATGAGGTCACGCGCCACCAGCGGGTCGGGCGCCGCGCCGACCACTTCCATGTCGGACGGGCTATTGATGATTTCCGTCATCACGCCCCGTATCAGCGCCGAATCATCGACAATCAGAACCTTGATTTTCATGCCAAACACTTTCCGGGGCTCGCCCTTGCAAATAGTCAGTTCAAATCGATCTCGTCATCGATGGGATTGGCCTGGAGTCGGCTAGCATAGTCATGCTCACGCCGAACCAGCGTGTAGTTGTTGAGCTGGATCAATTTCTTGACCAGAACCTTGCCGGTTTCCGGAAAGAAATACACCTTGCGCGGGTGGATGTCGTTCAGGTCCTCGGCCAGGATGCGGATATTCACATCCCGCAAATAGTCGCGGACGAACCGGGCATTACGCTCTCCAACGTTGATGCTGGTAAAGCCCTGCAACACATTGCCTCCACCGAACACTTTGGCCTCCAGATTCTCGCGCCGGGCGCCTGCCTTGAGGATTTGATTGATCAGCACCTCCATTGCGTAGCTGCCATAGCGCATCGACGATGCAGACGCGCTGCCTGACTCGCCTCCATCGGGCAGCATGAAATGATTCATCCCACCGATTCCCGAGACCCGGTCGCGAATACAGGCCGCGACACACGATCCCAGAACCGTCACGATCATCATGGGCTTGCCGGTGAAATAATATTCACCCGGCAATATCTTGGCCGCCTCACAGTCGAATACGCGGTCGTAATACAAGTTGGTCGCAAGATGCTCTTCAATCGCTGGATTCACGAAGCATTCCCTGCACGCACCACACGCTGATCCAGTTCATAAACTGTCTTGCCACGCAGTTTCAATGCATCAGTCACGTACATGAAATTTTCGGAATGGCCGGCAAACAGCAAACCATCCGGCTTCAACAGCGGCACAAACCGCGAGAGAATTTTGCTTTGCGTCGGTTTGTCGAAATAAATCATCACGTTGCGGCAAAAGATCACGTCAAACTGGCCGCTCACCGGCCAGCTGCTTGCCAGCAGGTTGAGTGTTTTGAATGTGATCAGCTGACGCAACTCGGGACGCACCCGCACCATCCCGGCGCGGCTGCCTTTTCCCCGCAGAAAGAAGCGCCGGGCACGCTCCTTCTGCATCTTGTCCAGTCGCTCGACGGCATAGATCCCGTTCGCCCCGGTTTCGAGCACGTTGGTATCAATGTCCGTGGCAATAATGCTGACAGGTGGTGTCAGCGTGTTGAATGCCTCACACATCGTCATCGCGATCGAATAAGGTTCCTCTCCGGTGGAACTGGCAGAGCACCAGATAGACAGCGGTCTTTTCGCCCTCAGCGCATGCTCGGCCAGAATCGGAAAATGATGTTCTTCACGAAAGAACGAAGTCAGATTGGTCGTCAGCGCATTGGTAAAGGCCTCCCACTCCTCGCTGTCGCGCCCGCTTTCAAGGCCGTCGAGATACGCCTCGAACGAGTTCAAACCCTTTACCCTCAGGCGACGCGCCAACCGGCTATAAACCATCTCCTGCTTGCTTTCGGCCAATGAAATACCGGCCTGCCGGTAAATCAGCGCACGCACCCTGGCAAAGTCGCGTGGCGTGAATGCAAAAACCTTGGTGCTATCCGGCGTGTTTTTCGAAATTGATGTCATGTTCAGGCTACAGGCCTACGCTCCCACTTCTCAGCATGGAGCAAGCTTCACGCACTGAGTCGGGGAAGCGCTGCTCCGGCTCGACCGCCCTGCGGAAAGGCGGCTTTGCTACCACGATGGGCTCCACCCTGCCCCCCGCGCACCAGTTTGAAGGTATCCACCAACAGCGTGAGCTTGGCGGCCTGATCCTGCAGGCTCTCGGCTGCCGCTGCGGACTGCTCCACCAGTGCGGCATTCTGCTGGGTCATCTCATCCATTTGACTCACCGCCTGGTTGATTTGCGCGATACCGGCACTTTGTTCCTGACTGGCCTTCGCACTCCCTTCCATGATCTCCACGACCAGTTGCACCGACGTCACCACATCATCAATCGCCTCACCCGCTTCGTTGACCAGTTTCCGGCCCAGATCGACCTGAGCCACCGAATCAACAATCAAGGTCTTGATTTCCTTCGCCGCGCCTGCGCTGCGCTGCGCCAGATGGCGAACCTCGGCTGCCACCACAGCAAAGCCGCGACCCTGTTCACCGGCACGTGCTGCCTCCACTGCGGCATTCAAGGCCAGAATGTTGGTCTGGAAAGCAATGCCGTCGATCACACCAATGATGTCTGCAATCTTGCGCGAACTGCTATTGATCGAAGCCATGGTTTCGATCACCTTGCCCACCACCTCACCGCCCTGTACGGCAATGTCAGCGGTCGAAGCCACCAGTTTGCTGGCCATGTGGGCATTGGTGGCATTTTCCTGCACCGTGCTGGTCAGTTCTTCCATCGAGCTGGCGGTTTCTTCCAGGCTGGAGGCCTGCGATTCAGTGCGCGAAGACAGGTCTGCATTGCCTCGGGCGATCTCCTGCGCACCGATATTCACCGCAGCCGTACTGTCCTTGATCTGGCCCACCAGCCATTTGGTATTGAGTTGCAACACCCGCAAGGATTGCATCAGTTTCGCAATCTCGGCACCGCCGCTGGCTTGAATCCGCCCCGTCAGATCGCCCGCGCTCATGCGCTCGATATCGTGCCCGGCATTTTGCAAAGGCGCCACGACATTGCGATAGGACAACACCCCAAACGCCCCCGCCATCGGCACACCCAACGCGGCAATCACCATCAGGCTATGCAGGTAAAACGCACTCTCACCGCTCGTCGCAAGCCAGGCCAGAATGCCAATCAATCCGAACAACGCTGCCATTGCACTCACCGCCAGCACCAGCAGGGTCTTGATGGAGTATGCCTTCACCAGACCGGTACGCTGCAACAGGGTCTGCTTGACCACATGACCGTCCTGAATCCTGATGCTGGTGTCGCCCGATTTGATCGCCCGATACGCGCTGTCTGCCGCCTGGATTTGCTCGCGGCTGGGCTTAAGCCGGATTGAGCTGTAACCGACGACTTTTCGATTCTCGATGATCGGCGCGGCATTCGCCTCAACCCAATAATGGTCGCCATTCTTGCAGCGGTTCTTGACCAGCCCGGTCCACGCGTTGCCGCTTTTCAGGGTGTGCCAGAAATCCGCGAACGCTTCAGTCGGCATATCCGGATGACGCACGATATTGTGTGGCGCACCCAACAGCTCGTCTTCGGAATACCCGCTGATATCGACGAAGGCTTGGTTAACGTAGGTAATGTTGCCGTGCAAATCGGTTCTCGAGACGATCATTTCCGCGTCTTGCAGTACATATTCAGCATTGGTCACAGGCAAATTGGTGCGCATGGATAGTCCTTAATTAATTGTTCAAGTTCAAACCGGATTCCGGGTTAAAACTCTTCCCACTCGCCGTCACCGCTGCTAGTGGCAAGCCTCTTCTGACCTGCTGTCGATCGGGATTTAAATTTCGTGCCCGTCGATGTCCCCAGTGCTGCAGGGGCACGGCTTTGAAAGCCTGAGCGCGCTGTTTGCTGCTGATAACTCATGCCATCCAGTTTGAACACGCTGACCGCCTCAGCCAGGTTGCTGGCCTGTTCCTGAAGACTCATGGCCGCAGCCGCGGCCTGTTCAACCAGGGCAGCGTTTTGCTGGGTGACGTCGTCCATCTGGGTGATGGCCTGGTTGACCTGCTCGATACCCGCGCTCTGTTCCTG
>JAAPAA010000082.1 GCA_012274165.1 Thiobacillaceae bacterium | reverse complement strand
GGTCCTGCAGGTGACGGCGCCATGGGGCCAGTACGACGACACCCGGGTGGTCAACCTCGGCACCAACCGCTGGTCGTTCAAGCCGGAGGTTGCCGTGTCCAAAGCCGTTGGGCCGTGGACGCTGGAGGTCGCGGCGGCGGCGACGCTGTTCACCGACAACGATGATTTCTACGGCGGCAACACGCGCTCGCAGGATCCGATCTATGCGCTGCAGGGGCATCTGATCTATGGCTTTCGCTCGGGCATGTGGGCTTCGGCCGATCTCAATTATTTCACCGGTGGACGAACGACCGTGAACGACACACTGAACAGCGATCTGCAGCAGAACTGGCGCGTGGGCGGTACGCTGGCGTTGCCCGTCGACCGCCTGAACTCGATCAAGCTCTATGCGAGCAGCGGCGTGTCGGCACGCACCGGGAACAATTTCGATCTACTGGGGATTGCCTGGCAGCGCCGCTGGGGCGGTGGGCTTTGAGGCCCGCGTGCTCCCGTGGCAAGCATCACTTGGGTCGGCTTGAATTGACCCCACGTTCCCTTAACCCACATGCCTTTGGGCGCCACGCTCTCGCACCATCATGACCCACACGCAACTCACTCAGCTCGACGCCGCACATTTCGACAGCAAGGCCCGCCAATGGGACGACAACCCGGTATTCCAGGAACGCGCGCTGAAAATTGCCGAAGCCGTCCGCAAGGCCGTGCCCTTGCGTCGCGACATGAACGCCCTCGATTACGGCTGCGGCACCGGCCTGCTTTCGTTTCCGCTCAAGGATGAACTTGGCGCGATCCTGCTGGCGGACAGTTCGGGCGGCATGCTCGATGTGGTGACCGGGAAAATCGCCGCGCAGGGCGTGGCCAACATGACGCCGCTGAAGCTGGACCTGCTCACCGATCCGCCGCCGGCGCAGCGCTTCGATCTGATCGTCACCTCGATGACGCTGCACCATGTGCCCGACACCGACCACATCCTGCGCACCTTCCACGACCTGCTGCAGCCCGGTGGTTATCTCTGCATCGCCGACCTGGACCAGGAGGATGGTTCGTTTCACGGCCCGGAGGTCGACGTGCACCACGGCTTCGACCGCGCCGAGCTGAGCCAGCGCGCCGCACAGGCAGGGTTGGCCGACATCCAGTTCCAGACGGTGTTCAGCATTGCCAAGGAACGCGAGAGCGGGGCGCAGGACTACCCGGTGTTTTTGATGACTGCGCGGCGCGCAGGCGCATAGCAGCTTGCCAGGCAACCAGGCGGAAAGGATGACAGAATGGGTTCCGAATACATCATATTCGACGAGGCGCTGCGCGACCGTTTCGTGGCTTTTGCTTCGAGCCACGGCATCGCCTGCACGGTGCGGCCGGACGCGATCGCGGGTTTTATTGTCGAGCTGCCGGACGGGCTTGCCGATGAGCTGCAGAACGCAATCGAGGCCGAGTACGAGTCGATCATGAACGAACAGATGCTACTCGCCGAGGCGGACGAGGAACTGGTCAGCCTCCACGCGGTCAGCGTCTCGGTGACGCTGACGGATGGCACGACCCGCGCCATTCGGATTCCCCCGCCAATCGCGCGCCGCCTCCTCGAGCATTTCACACCCGACGAAGTCCACGAGATCGTCACCGCCATTGCGCACAGCGTCGAAAACCCGATCGACGGGCCGCTCTGCCGCAAGGCCATTTGACCAGGAAGCAATACAGCATGGAATTTTTTCGGGAAGTTCATCACGCCGGCCTGGACATCGTTCATCTCAAGAACGTGCTGACGCTTAACAACCTCACCAGGCTGTGCGCGTCCATCAGCACGACATCCCCAACGAATGAAAATGAAGGCGACATTTACTGCTTGTGGGGTACGTTTAATGTGAGGCGCGAAGAAATCAGATTCGGCGTCCGCTACGCATTAATCAACTGCCCGCATGCGCTGGCATGGACGGTTACGTTTGATGAAGCGAGTCAAAACGTGATCATTCACTGCACGATTGACAAGGCTGATCAGGACCCTGAATTCATTGACTCGATTCATGCGTTTGTTTCAGACTGGTCAACCGGCATGACCCAGGCTTTACAGGGACATGGGGGCAGCCCTGTCCGCCGACCTGGCTGCCTGACAGGCCGCTATTGCACGCTGGGTTAGACTGCGCCCCCGAAAACCGTACAAACAGCACACACGTACCCACAATGACCCCGCCGGTAATCACCCTCATTATTTCGTTTTTCGTGGCAATGGCCATGAGCGCGATTTTGCTGATCATTGCGCAGACTTACCCCAAAACCATTCGGGGCCTGCGCGAATGGAGCCTGGCCGCGCTCGCCATCGCACTGTGCTTTCCGCTATTCATCGCCCGGGACCATATCCCGGACCTGTTCAGCATTGTGCTGGCCAACCTGATGCTGCTGGTTGCTTTCATGATGATGAACATCGGCACCCGGAAGTTTTCAGGAACGCCCCTGAAACTCGACCGGAAACTGCTGTTCCTGTTTGTGCTTGCGTATGTCGTCTTGTTTACCTGGTTCACTTACGTCCAGCCCAATATCCGGGTGCGCGTTGCAACCCAGGTTTTGTTCACGCTTGTCGTGATTCTGGACCAGCTCTTTCTTGTCCTGAGGGCATTACCCAGAACGATGGGGCGTCATGTCCTGGTCTTTGCACTGGCGATGATGATCGGGTCGAGAGTCATTCGTCTGGGCGCGCTGATGCTCGGCTTTGATCTACCTGTCAGTCTTGTTGACGCCTCGGCCTCGCAGCTTGTCTATTTCGCGATACCTGCCATCACGATTCCGATCGCAACGATCAGTTTCATCATGCTCGCTTCTGAGAAATTGCGGCTGGATCTGGAGTTCATCAGCCGTCATGATGGCTTGACCCAGTGCCTCAACAAGAATGCGGCGCTTGAAGAGCTCAAACGGGAAATTGCCCATGCCGCACGCCATGGCAACAAGCTGTCAATCATGCTGTCCGATCTGGACAACTTCAAGGAGATCAATGAAACCCATGGCCATCTCGGGGGCGACAAAATCCTGGTCGACTTTTCAGAAAGGGTAAAAGCCACGCTCCGGGGATCGGATCAACTCACGCGCTTTGGAGGAGATGAATTCATGACCATTCTCCCTGACACGGATATTGAACAAGCCTTGCTGGTTGCGCATCGCTTTCATGAAGCGGGAAGCACCAGCCACCCTGTAGCCTGGTCTGTCAGCATTGGCATTTCAACATGGCAGGGCAAGGATGACTCCCTGGATGCCTTATTGACGAGGGCAGACCAGGCCCTTTACAGGTCCAAAGCGCATGGCCGGAATCAAACCCATGCCATATAAGCGCCGTTCGCCCTTCACCCCCAGCCACGCATGAGCCAGGGGAATTATCAGCTACTTGCAGACGCGGTGCTGTTTGTGCACCTCGCCATCGTCGTGTTTATCGTGGGTGGTTTTGCCTTCATCGTCGTGGGCAACTTGCGCGACTGGCGCTGGGTCAACGCTCTGTGGTTCCGTCTCGCGCACCTGGCCGCCATCGCGGTGGTTGTCGCCCAGGGCTGGCTCGGTGCAGCGTGCCCACTGACTACGCTCGAAATGTGGCTGCGCGCAAGGGCACGGGAAACCACCTACTCAGGGAGCTTCATTGAGCATTGGCTGCAGAACGTGCTGTACTACGAAGCGCCGACCTGGGTGTTCTCACTTGTCTACACGCTGTTTGGACTGATCGTCGCAGCCTCATGGTGGTACTTCCCGCCAAGCGTCAATCGACGCCGCCGTAAAGAAAAAGCATAGCGAGCGAGCTGCGCCCTGTCCTACGACCACTCTCCCGGTCGCGGCGAAAAGCTGTCCAGCACGCGCAGGTAGCTGGCGCGCGCCATGGCGGCGGGGTCGGACAGATTCTTCTGGCTCATGCTGCCCTTGAGCTGGGCGGCCGACTCGTATTCGCGCTCGCTCATCCAGCGCTCCATGTCGCGCAGGATCTGCGTGAGCCGGGCCGGGCCATGCTCCAGCAGGCAGGACGCCAGATGCACGACATCGGCCCCGACCAGCAGCAGTTTCAGCGCCTCCTCATGGCTATGGACGCCGCCGGTGGCGGCCAGTGTCAGATGCGTGCGGCCGTGCAGGATGGATAGCCACCTTATTCGCAGCAGCGCCTCTTCGGGAAGCGAGAGGTGCAGCCGATCCACCACGCACAACTTTTCCAGATCGATGTCCGGCTGATAGAAGCGATTGAACAGGGCGACGCCGCTCGCTCCAGCCAGCTCCAGCTGCTTGACGAAGTTCGGCAGCGAGGAAAAGAACGGCGACAGCTTCATGACGATGGGCAGGCTCACCGCGCTGCGCAACTCGCGCAGCAGGCTGAGATAGCGCGCCTCCACTGCCGCGCCGGACTCCAGCATCTCCGCCGCGACGTGATAGACGTTGAGTTCCAGTGCGTCGGCACCCGCCTCCTGCAGCGCGCGGCCGAGTTCCACCCAGCCGGACGGGGTGACGCCGTTGAGGCTGGCCACCACCGGGATCTCCAGGCGGCGCTTGAGCAGGTGCAGATGCGCCAGGTAGTGGTCGAGGCTGTTGCGGAAGCCGCCGTGATCAGGCAAAAATCCGTCCGCCTCGCCATGTCCGATGCTGCCATGCAGCAGGAAGCGGTCCATCATCGCGTCTTCCGCCCGCAACTCTTCTTCGAACAGGGAATACATCACCAGCGCAGCGGCGCCGGCGTCTTCCAGACGCAGCGCAGTGTCGATATTGCGCGACAGCGGCGAGGCAGACGGCACCAATGGGTTCTTGAGCTTGAGGCCTAGGTAGTTCGTGGAGAGGTCGATCATGTCAGGCTCCCGGTTTGGGTTCGTCGGCATGGCTCTGTGCCATGTCCTGGTACATCTTGAAGCGCCGCTCGGCGTCCTGCTGCGCCTGTTGCAGGAAACCTTGCGCGTCTTCGGGATGGCTGCGCTGCAGCATCGCGAAGCGGGTTTCCGATTCCATGAAGGCCTTGATCGGCTGGCTGGGCGCAGCGGAGTCGAGCTTGAATGGATTACCGCCCGCCTCTGCCAGCCGCGGGTCGTAGCGAATGAGCGGCCAGTGCCCGCTCTTCACTGCCAGATCCTGCTGGCGCTGGTTGTAGAGCATGTCGTAGCCGTGCGCGATACAGGGGCTGTAGGCGACGATGAGTGAGGGACCGGCATACGACTCGGCTTCGTGGAACACGCGCAGGGTCTGCACATCCTTGGCGCCGTAGGCTGCGGTGGCGACGTAGACGTGACCATAGTCGCTGGCGATTTTGGCAAGATCTTTCTTGGCGGTGGCCTTGCCGCCGGCGGAGAACTTGGCGACGGCGCCAAGCGGCGTGGCCTTGGAGGTCTGGCCGCCAGTATTGGAATACACCTCGGTGTCGAGCACCAGGATGTTGACGTCGTACGGCAGCGCCAGCACGTGGTCGAGGCCACCGTAGCCGATGTCGTAGGCCCAGCCGTCGCCGCCGATGATCCACACCGAACGGCGAATCAGCCATTCGGCGACGCTGGCGAGTTCCCTGGCGCGCGGGTGGCTGGATGCCGCTAAATTTTCCAGCAGCACGGCAACACGGCCGCGCTGTTCGACGATCCCCGCCTCCTCGCGCTGGTCGGCGCTGACCAGCGCGTCGGCCAGATCGCCGCCGATGTCGCTGGCCAGCTCCTTCACCAGTTGCTGCGCGTAAGCCATCAACTGGTCGGCCGCGAGCCGCATGCCGAGGCCGAATTCGGCGTTGTCCTCGAACAGCGAGTTGCTCCAGGCCGGACCGCGCCCGGAACCGTTCACCGTGTAGGGCGTGGACGGCAGGTTGCCGCCATAGATCGACGAACATCCGGTGGCGTTGGCGACCAGCATGCGGTCGCCGAACAGCTGGGTGGCAAGGCGGATGTAGGGCGTCTCGCCGCAGCCGGCGCAGGCGCCGGAAAACTCGAACAGCGGGTCGAGCAGCATCGATCCGGGAATGGTGCCGTGCTTGATCAAGCTGCGGTCGAACTCGGGCAGGCGCAGGAAGAAGGCAAGGTTGTCGCGCTCGGCATCCCTGAGTGGCGCAACCGGCGCCATGTTCACCGCCCTTCGAGAAATGTTCGACTTGTCGTGGATCGGGCAGGCCTCGACGCAGTCGCCGCAGCCAGTGCAATCCTCCGCTGCCACCTGATAGCTGATGTGGGTGCCGGCGGGCAGGTCCTTGCTCTTCGTCGCCACGTGCTTGAAGGTCGGCGGCGCATTGGCTGCGGCTTCTTCGCTGAAGGCGCGCGCGCGGATCGCGGTATGCGGGCAGACGAACACGCACTTGCCGCACTGGGTGCATAGATCGGCCTCCCACACCGGTATTTCCAGCGCGATGTTGCGCTTTTCGTATTGCGCGGTGCCGAGCGGATAGGTGCCGTCGGCCGGCAGCCGCGACACCGGCAGGCGGTCGCCGAGGCCCTGGTAGATCGGCAGGGTGAGGTCGCGGACGAAGTCGGGTACGTCCGTATCGTCATGCCGGCGCATACCCTGAAGGGCACGGGCACCGGCATCCGGTTCAATTTTTTCGGCTGGACTCCGGTCTGCGCCAGCATGGCGAGCCACATCGGCCTGCTGCAGGTGCGCCAGCGTCGCGTCGATGGCACGGTAATTCAGTTCCACCAGCCGCTTGCTCTTCCGTCCATAAGTCTTGTCGACCGCGTACTTGATTGCTGCGATCGACTCCTCCTTCGGCAGGATGCCGGAGATGGCGAAGAAGCAGGTCTGCATGATGGTGTTGATGCGCCGCCCCATGCCGGCTTCTGCGGCGACGGCGTAGGCATCGATCACCCACAGCTGCAGGCGCTTCTCAAGGATCTGCGCGCGCATTGCCTGCGGCAGCGTGTCCCACACCTGATCCGGCGGCGCCGGGGTGTTGAGCAGAAAAACGCCATCGGGCGCGGCATGCGCCAGCAAGTCGTAGCGTTCGACGAACACCGGCTGGTGGCAGGCGACGAAGCCGGCCATGCCCGCTTCCACCAGATAGGTGGAACGGATCGGCGCCGGGCCGAAGCGCAGGTGCGATACCGTCACCGCGCCGGACTTCTTCGAGTCGTAGACGAAGTAGCCCTGCGCCTGCAGGTCGGTGGCTTCGCCGAGAATCTTGATCGAGTTCTTGTTGGCCGACACCGTGCCGTCGGCGCCGAGGCCCCAGAACACGGCATGCTGCAGTTGCCGTGATGCATCGGTGCGGAAAGCTTCGTCCCACGGCAGCGAGAGATGGGTGAGGTCGTCGTGGATGCCGATGGTGAACTGGCGACTCGCTCCATCCCTGCGCTGCGCATTCACCCTCTCCCCAACCCCTCCCCCCTCAAGGGGGAGGGGCTTGATGTCCCCTCTCCCTTGAGGGGAGAGGGTGGCCTGCAGGGCCGGGAGAGGGTGAATGCGCAGCCCCGGAATAGATTGATCCCGCAGCGCATCGAACACCGCCACCACCATGCCCGGCGTGAACTCCTTGCTCGCCAGGCCGTAGCGGCCACCGATGACACGCGGCATGCTGCGTGCACCGTCCGCCGCCGCCTGCGCCAGCGCGGTCACCGCGTCCTTGTAAAGCGGTTCGCCGTCGGCGCCGGGTTCCTTGCAACGGTCGAGCACGGCGATGGATGTTGCGGTGTGCGGCAGTGCGTCAAGCAACGCAGCCGGCGCAAACGGCCGGTACAGCCGCACCTTCAGCACACCCACCTTCTCGCCGCGCGCGAGCAGATGCTCGACCGTCTCGTGCACGGTCTCGGCGCCGGAGCCCATCAGCACGATCACCCGTTCGGCATCCACCGCGCCGACATAATCGAACAACGTGTAATGGCGGCCGGTCAGCTCGCCGAAGCGGTCCATCGCGTCCTGAACGATCTGTGGAAACGCGTCGTAGAAGGGATTGGCTCGCTCGCGCGACTGGAAGAACACGTCGGGATTCTGCGAGGTGCCGCGCAGCACCGGATGCTCCGGCGACAGCGCGCGGGCGCGATGCGCCGCGATCAAGTCCGGGTCGAGCATGGCGCGCACGCTGTCGGCTTCCACCGCCGTGATCTTCGCCACCTCGTGCGAGGTGCGGAAGCCGTCGAAAAAATGGATCACCGGGATGCGTCCGGCCAGCGTCGCCGCCTGCGCGATGACCGCGAAATCCTGCGCCTCCTGCGGCGAATTGGCCGCGAGCATGGCGCAGCCGGTGGCGCGGCAGGCCATCACGTCCGACTGGTCGCCGAAGATCGACAGCGCGTGGGTGGCCAGCGTGCGCGCCGCGACGTGCAGCACGAACGGCGTCAGTTCGCCGGCGATCTTGTACAGGTTGGGAATCATCAGCAGCAGGCCCTGGCTGGCAGTGAAGCTGGTGGCAAGCGCGCCGGAGGTGAGCGCACCATGCAATGCACCCGCCACGCCGCCTTCCGATTGCATCTCGATGATTTTCGGCACCGCGCCCCACAGGTTGGGCCGGCCCTGCGATGCCCATTCGTCCGCCCACTCGCCCATGTTGGATGACGGCGTGATGGGATAGATCGCGATTACCTCGTTGCCGAGGTAAGCCATGCGGGCAACGGCTTCGTTGCCATCAATGGTGAGCGTGGTTCTTGACGCGACAGCGTCTTTAGAACCCCGGCCTACCCCTTGCGGGTGGTGCGTGGTGGTCATGGCAGATTCTTCCAGGACAAATCTGTCTTTTATTCTAGACCCGAGTTACGAATGCGTCTTGCACGCGCTGCTGCCTGGGTGCAGCAAATCGTCCTTTTTCCTTCGAACCCGACTGGCGCAGCCGCCCATGGCCGCCGCGGAACAAATACAAACACAGCGCGAGCGATGCGAACTGGGCTTGTGAACGCGCCTAGCTGAACACGTATTTCATCCCCACCACGTTCCAGTGCGCGGCTTCTTCTTGCAACGCGCGCTGGGTGAGCGGGCGGCTTTCCAGCCAGCCTTCGGGCAGGGTCAGGCGATAACGCCTGGCGCCGGCTTCGACCTTCACTTCGGGCAGGCGCGGTTCGGCGCGGCTGCGGCAGAGGATGACGGCCTGGCGCAACAGCCACACCAGCAGGCGATCATTGTCGGACAGAGCCGCGTCGAGGGCGAATTCCGGCAGCTTGGCCAGCGCGCCGCGCTGGGCGCGCGCCAGTAGCGCCAGGCGGGCCTGTTCGGAGCGCGAGAAACCCGGCATGTCGGCGTTTTGCAGGATGTAGCCGGAATGCCGGTTATAGCCGCTGTGCGACACCATCAGGCCGATTTCGTGCAGCCGCGCGGCCCACTCCAGAAAACGCACATCGTTGTCGGTTCCCTGCCCGGTTGCATGCAGCAGCCTCAGCGCCACTTTGTTGACCTGTGCCGCCTGCTGGTTGTCGACGTGATAGCGGCGCATGAATTCGTCCACCGTCGCTTCGCGCATGTCCTGCTTGTGGAAGCGTCCCAGCAGGTCGTACAGGATGCCTTCGCGCATGGCGGTTTCGGCAACCTCCATCTGCTCGATGCCCAATTCGGCAAACAGGCCGGACATGATGGCGAAGCCGCCGGCAATCACCGGCCGGCGGTCACGGGTCAGCCCGGCAAGATCGAGCGCATCGATATGGCCTGCCCTGATCATCAGGCTGCGCAGGCGGGCCAGGCCATCGGCGGTGATGCCCCGTTCCGCCAAGCCGTTCTGCTCAAGGATTTCGCGCAGCGCACGCGCGGTGCCGCTGGAACCGATGGCCTGCTGCCAGTTGTTGCGGGAAACCTCGCGGGCGATGCGCTCGACTTCGGCGCACGCCGTCATCTCGGCGGCTTTGAGCGCGGCCTTGTCGATGATGCCGTCGGCGAAAAAGCGCCGCGAAAAGTTGACGCAGCCCATGTGCAGGCTTTCGCGCTCGTGCGGCCGCAAGCCATTGCCAATGATGAATTCGGTGGAGCCGCCGCCGATGTCGACCACCAGCCGCTTGTCGGGCGAGGCCGGCAGCGAATGGGCGACGCCCAGATAGATCAGCCGCGCCTCCTCGCGCCCGGCGACGATCTCGATCGGATGCCCCAGCGCGGCCTCGGCCTGGCGGATGAAGGCGTCGGCGTTCTTGGCGACGCGCAGGGTGGAGGTGCCGATGCAGCGCACCGCCTCCGGCGCCAGCCCGCGCAAACGCTCGCCAAAGCGCTGCAGGCAGGCCAGCGCACGCGTCTGGGTGGCGTCGTCGAGGCGCTTGTCGTCGCTGAGACCGCCGGCGAGGCGCACGGTTTCCTTCAGCGAATCGAGCGGATACAACTGGTCGCCAGCCACCCGCGCCACTTCGAGGCGGAAGGAATTGGAGCCGAGATCGACGGCAGCAAGCGTGTCGTAGGTTTTCATGCAGACTTGCCAAAAAAGAGATAGGCCATGGCGATGGCGGCCAGGATGCCGGCGACGTCGGCGACCAGCCCACAGGTCACGGCGTGGCGCACGCGCTTGATGCCGACCGCGCCGAAGTACACCGCCAGCACGTAAAAGGTCGTTTCGGTGCTGCCCTGCACGATGGAAGCCAGGCGCCCGGCGAAGGAATCCGCACCGTGGGTTTGCATGGTGTCGATCATCATCGCGCGCGCGCCGCTGCCGGAAAAAGGCTTCATCAGCGCGGTGGGCAGCGCGTCGACCCAGCGCGCGTCGAAGCCGAACGCCAGCACCGCACTGCGCATTCCGCCCATCAGCAGATCAAGCGCGCCACTGGCACGAAACACGCCAATCGCCACCAGCATGGCGACAAGATACGGAATGATCGTGACCGCCGTGTGAAAACCTTCTTTCGCGCCTTCGATGAACGCTTCGTAAGCGTTGACCCGGCGCCACACCGCCATCAGCAGAAAGGTCACGATCAGGCCGGACAGCAAAACGTTACTGAGGATCGACGACTGCCGCGTCATCTCGGCCGCATCGAGTTGGCTGAAGTACGCCACCAGTCCGCCGATCAGCGCGGTCGCGCCGCCCAGATAGGCCATGGTGACGCGGTTCCACAAATGCAGGCGCTGGAACAGGCCGGTGACCAGCAGGCCGCACAAGGTGCCAATGTAGGTGGTGATGAGCAGCGGCACGAACACGTCGGTCGGGTCGGCCGCGCCGAGCTGCGCGCGAAAGGTGAAAATGGTCACCGGCAGCAGCGTCACCGAGGCGGTGTTGATCACCAGAAACAGCACCTGCGCATCGCTGGCGGTATCGGGATTCGGGTTGAGCTTTTGCAGTTCCTGCATCGCCTTGATCCCGAGCGGCGTGGCGGCGTTGTCCAGCCCCAGCATGTTGGCGCCCATGTTCATGGTCATCGCGCCGAGCGCTGGATGATTGGCGGGGATGTCGGGAAACAGGCGCTTGAACAGGGGCGCGAGGCCACGCGTCAGCAGGTCGAGCATGCCGGCGCGCTCGCCGACTTTCATCACCCCCAGCCACAGCGTCATCACGCCGGTCAGTCCCAGGGCGATTTCAAAGGCCGACTTGCTGCTGTCGAACAAGGCCTTGACCAGCGCGCCAAACACTGCGGCGTCGCCCAGAACCAGCAGTTTGAACAAGGCAATGAAAAAGGCGACGACAAAAAAGCCGACCCACAACGCATTCAACATCGATGAATTACGCGATCCAGCCTGCGATCACCACCAGCAAGCCCGCCACCATCCAGATCACCAGGCCACGCCAGATCATGCTGACGGCGCTGTCGATGCTGTCGGCGTCGGGGTCGGTCTGAGCGCTGCCCAGTTCAGGCCGCCACACGGTTTCTCCGCCGACATGGATCGCCTGTCCCAGCCGGATCCCCATCGCGCCTGCGCCTGCGGCCAGCACCACGCCATCTTCCAGCTCCGGCCAGCTGCCGGCCTGGGTGCGCCAGCAAAACGTAGCGTCTTCGAAATTGCCTGCAATGGCGTAGGTCAGTCCGGTCAAGCGCAATGGCAGCCAGTTGATCGCATGATAGGCGCGTTGCGCAAACAAGCCGAAATAGCCTTGGGTCGTCACCCAGCGCCGCGCCAGAATCGATGCAGTGCGAAACAGCACTGCGCCCACCGGCCCGAAGGGGACCAGCAACACAAACCACAGCAGGACGCCGAACATCTGGCGGTGGCTCGCCGCCATCACCTGCTCGATGGTGACGCGTGCGACCTCGTCGGCGCTGAACTGGCTGGTGTCGCCGCCGCGCCAGGCACCGAGCTGAACACGTGCTGCGTCGAGTTCGCCCGCACGCAGGCGTTGGGCGATACGCTCGGCATCGTCGCTAAAATATTTGAAACCCAGCGTGAAATACAGCACCGCCACATTCCATATCCACCCCAGAAACGGGCTGATGTGTCCAAGCAGGCGATCGATCAGCCACACGCCCAGCAACAGCGGCACCACCGCCAGCCCCCAGGCAATGGCGCCGTGACTGAACGCGTTCGCATTGAATTTCTGTTCCAGCCATTGAGTGAAGCGCGCGTACTGCTGGTAATGCGGTAGCGGCTGCCGCAACGGGCGCAGATGTTCGAGGGCGACTGCAGCGAGGACGGTAAAGAAAGCCATTGGATTTAACGATTCATTTCCAGCGTGAAGCGGCCAATCCGGTTGCTCTGCCCGGCCGGGCGATACAGTTCGACCGTCGGCATGGTGAGCGTTTTGCCCTGCTGTTTCAGCGTATCGGCCAGCGCCTGATAAGTCTTGGATGGCGCCAGCAGCACCACCGCATGCACCTCGGCAGCGTAAACCGGGCGGCGCGCAATACGGCCTTCCTTCAATCCCGCCGGGATCGCCTCCGTTTCACCCAGCAGGTAGCCCACGTGTGCGCGCACCTTGCCATTATCCGCACGCGGGTCAGTCAGAATCAGGTTGATCGTGTCGCCCGCCGCAAGCTTGGCGAGGGTGAACTTGTCCAGCACGGTGCGCTGGGGTTTACGCATATTGCTGATCGGCCCCTCGTAATCGAGATACGCATAACGATAGGGTCCCGCCTCGGTTTCGCTCACGTTCACCGCGTTGAACCCACCCCACCACCAGAATACCGCCAGCAGAGGCAATACGAATGCCAGCACAAATGCCGGCCACTGTTTTTTGAACACGCCTGAACTCCCGATTACAAGTTTGAAGATATCACAGCATAAGCCGCCATCGGCGTTAATCCAGGATGCACCCATACCAATTAGCGCTCACTGACATTACCCATGATGTTTATAATGGCCAAAGCCTCCAGCCATTCAATTCGTTAATAATCTACATGCTGCGTTTACTGTTTGCCCTGTGCTGCTGCGTCTTTGTCATTGCCACAGGCACGACCCCCAGCGATGCGGCAACGGGTGCTGCCTGCGCGGTTACCGGCTGGTCGAAATACCGCAGCATGCCAGCTTTCGATGAGGCCAACCGGCTCAACGGCTGCAACCCATACCTTCGATTGGAACAAGAGGACGTGGAATAAAACCATGCTCTGTTCACCCGAAGCTCTCCTGCAAAAAAATCAAGCCTTAAGCGATACCTGGCAGCGCTATCTGGCCACGCCCAATTTCGAAAACTTTGTCGAACTGGCCATCTCGATCAACAGCCTGACCGAGTTCCTGATCGACAAGGGCGTCACCGCCTTGCATCACGCCAGCCACCAATTGGAGCAAGTGACACTCACGCTGTTCCATCAGGATGTTGTGCATCCCTTGCCCCAGGCCGCACTGGACGACCTGAATGAGCGGGTGCAGGCGCTGGAACGCATGACCCAGGCGCGTGCCACCAACAGCCTCGACACCCTGCCTCGCGATCCCGTATTCATCGCGCCGCCTAACATGCGGACTGGTCACGCCTGGCTGATCGGAAACAGCCACGCAGCCTGGACAGACTTGCTGACGCAGCTGGGTTATTTCGGCATGACAACCAAGTTTATGGCCTGGGACCAGCCCATGGTGGATAGCGCGGATACCGCCCCCTTGCTGCTGCTCGACATGGGCGGCCTGCCCGAGACCGAGTGGCGTGACCGCATTCAGGCGCTGCGGCAACAGTTTCCAATGGGACAGTTGATCTGCCTTGAGGTGGCGTCCGATTTCGATCAACTGCAACAAGCGCTGCAGAGCGGCTGCGATAACTGCCTGCTGAAAAACACGCCCACGCACGCCATCGTCGAACACATCATGGAGCTGAACGAGCGGCATGATCAGGAAGCCTATCGCGTGCTGATCGTCGAAGACTCCAAGACAGCCGGCCATTTCATCCATCGCACCCTGGCGGAAATCCAGATCCAGTCGCACATCGTCAACGATCCGCGCCAAACCCTCAATGCACTCAAGCAATTCAATCCGGATCTGATCCTGATGGACATGTACATGCCCAACTGCACGGGCGTCGAAGTCGCACGCATCATTCGCCAGCACAGCGAATTCCTCAGTATCCCGATCGTTTACCTGTCGGGTGAAACCAACGTCGCCCTGCAGGTCGACGCCATGCGCCTGGGCGGCGATCATTTCCTCACCAAACCCTTCAACCCGGTTTTCCTCAACACCATCGTCAAGAGCAAGATCGAGCGCTATCGCGCGCTGCGCCGCTCGATGTACCACGACAGCCTGACCGGCCTGCTCAACCACTCCAGCGGCAAGAACATGCTTGAAATCGTGCTATCCGGCGTGGTGCATGAAGGGGGATTCCTGTCGGTGGTGATGCTCGATATCGATCATTTCAAACAGGTCAACGACAGCTATGGCCACCCCATTGGTGACCAGGTCATCCGCAGCCTGTCGTGGCTGCTCAAGCAGCGCCTGCGCAAGCACGATATGATCTGTCGCTACGGCGGCGAGGAATTCCTGATTGGACTGCCGCACACCGATTCCGAACAGGCGTATTCCATCATGGAGCGCATTCGCCATGACTTTTCCCAGATTCATCACCCGCATGGCGACAGTTACTTCTTGACCACCATCAGCGCAGGTATCGCCACTTACCCGCTCGCGCAAACCGGCGATGCGCTGATCAAGACCGCCGACCAGGCGCTCTACCAGGCCAAGCACGGCGGCCGCAACCGCATTCACATCAGCGAGCATTAAAATAAGGCGTCGCTGATCAGTTTCAGGCCGATCAGTATCGTCACGATTTCAAATGACCGCTTGATCCACAGGTTACCTTTCTTGATCGCCAGGTGGCTGCCCAGATAGCCGCCGATGATCGAGCCCGCCAGCAGCGCAGGCATCCAGCCCCATTCAACCGTGCCGATTACGCCGAGCACCAGCGCGCCGGCGCCATTCCACACCAGACCGCACAAGATCAGCGTGTAGGCCACCGCGCGGGTGTAATCGAGGCCGAAGTAACGGATCAGCCAGATGGTGAGAAAGAGTCCGGTGCCGCTGGTAATCGAACCGTTCAGAAATCCCACCACGAACAGCCCGGCCATGCCGCCGACCAATACCCTGCCCTGCTGATTTTTGGGGGTATGGTCCATGCCGAGTTGCGGCTTGAATACCGAATACAGTCCCAGCCCCAGCGTCAGCACACCCAGCGCCAGAGTAGCCGCGCGCTCGGGAATGTGGAGGATGGCGAGCGCACCCAGCACCACGCCGGGCAGCCCGGCACCGAGAATGATCAGCGAGAAGCGGCGTTCGAGATGTGACTCTTTCAGATGCCGCAGTGTCGCACCCAGCCCGAGCGCCACGCTGGCGACTTTGTGGGTGGCCAGCGCCGTGCCAAAGCTGAGCCCCAGAAAAATCAGCATGGGAAACTGGATCAGCCCGGCGCCGCCACCCGACAAGGCCGAAAAGAAATTCGCTGCCAGCGAGGCAGCGAACAGGATCAGCTGGTCGAACACGACATTAGGTAATGCCCATCTCGGCGGGCAGCTTGGTGTACACCAGTTGCAAACCGGCCTCTGCGATCATCTTCAGCAGTTGATCGGCCATCGCCGGCTCGACAAAAAACTCCACCACCACCGGCAGCTCGCCCGCCAGCTCGAAAAAGCCGGCATCGTGCCGTCCATGACGGCCAAACCCGGCCAGCGCCAGGAAAGCCGAGCCGCCCGTAATCCCCTGCCCCTGCGCTGAATCCAGCAGCCATTCGTAGGTCAGCTTGCCATGATGGCGGCTGGATTCGGTGACGAAAACTTGCAGGCACACGGCGTTCATTTGAATAGCCTCATGGTGTAGAAGCCCAGCCCGGTCGCCAGAAAAGAGCCGGTCATGTGGGTCAGGGCGATCAGCCCGCCAGTCAGCCACAGGCCACGCAACAAGGCCGTGACAACCTCGGCGGAAAAGGTGGAGAACGTGGTGAGCCCGCCGAGCAGACCGGTAATCAGAAACAGCCGCAGTTCGGGCGGCAAACCGGGATGCTCGGCAAACCAGGCGATGACCAGTCCGATGAAATACCCGCCGACCAGATTGGCCGCCAGCGTGCCGAGCGGCATCGCGGGAAATGCCGGGTTTAGCCACAGGCCCAGACCCCAGCGTAGCCAGGCGCCGAGTGCGGCGCCGATGCCGATGGCAAGAAAAGCAGTCACACTCATGGGTGGCCTGGGCGCGCCACTTATAGCGCGTCCTTGACGATGTCGGTCAACAGCGCCTCGATGTCAGCCAGTGCCTTTTTTAGTGCCGGGTTTTCCGTGGCAGGAGGCTTGATAAATGCGATGTAAACCTGGGCGTCGCCCGGAATCGTGTAAACGGAAATATTAAACGGGCACATGACAATGGCATGCGGGTCGGCTTCCATCATCGCGCGTGACAAGGTGGCGCTACAAAACTCGAACTGTTCGCCGTTGGTGTAGACCTGTTTGGCTGCGCCCAGATCCTTGCCGGTGCGCTCCAGCATGCCGGCGATCAGGTTGGTGTGGTTGATCTTGAGTCCCTTGCCTTCGATTGCGGCCTGCACCGCATCACGCACCTCGGTGAAGCTGCCCTGAGTCTTGAACAGCACGGAGTAAGGTTCTGCAGCCAGAGCAGGCAGCGACAGGCAAAACAGGGCGCAAGCAGCGAGCAGTTTTTTCATGGCAACCTCCTATTGATAAGAGGCCTGATTCTCAGCCATTTACGCACAAGCGCGCAAGCCTCGTTTGTTACACTCGGCTGATGAATTCCAGACTCAAAGCCGACGGCCGCTTCTGGCTCACGCTCGGCGGCAAAAACTTTCTCGGCCGCGGCCGCGTCGAACTGTTGCAGCGCATACGCGAAACCGGCTCCATTTCCAAAGCCGCCAAGGCGATGAAAATGAGCTACAAGGCCGCATGGGACGCAGTGGACGCGATGAATACCGCATGGCAAACGCCACTGGTGGACAGCGGACCCGCAGGCAGTCGCCTGACCGAAGATGCCGAACGACTGATTGCGGCGTATCGAAAAGCTGACGCGCGTCACGCCGCTTTCATGGAAGAACTGGCGGAGGGCCTGCCTGATCCAGCCGCGTGAACGCGTTGCCTGCAGGCGCCCTGTTCAACCGCCTTCCACGGACAGATCCATCAACTACCCACATCCTCGTCCCGCCACGCCTTGAGCTTGCGCCACAGTGAGGCGCGGTTGATGCCGAGGATCTGCGCCGCCACCGTCTGGTTGCCCTTCACTTCTTCAAGCACACGGCTGATGTAGGTTTGCTCCTGCTCCGCCAATGTGGGCAGGCGTCCTGCGATCTTGCGCAAGCTGAATCCTTCAGCTTTCCGGAACGTCTCCGGCAGATGCGCCACTTCGATGGTGTCGCCTTGCGCAATGGCAGTGCCGCGTTCGATCAGGTTTTCCAGTTCGCGCACATTGCCGGGGAAAGGGTAGTCCATCAGCAGTGCCAGCACCTCGCTGGAAATTCGCGTCACCGGCTTTTTCATCCGGCTCGCATACTTGAGCAAAAAATGTCGTGCAAGCAAGGGAATGTCGCCCTTGCGCTGCGCCAGCGGGGGGATGCGCAGGTTGACCACGTTCAATCGAAAGTAAAGATCTTCGCGAAAGCTGCCATTTTTAATGGCCTCGCCCACGTCACGATTGCTGGCCGCCAGCACCCGCACATCACATTTCACCGGCCGCGTGCCGCCCACCCGCAATACTTCTTTTTCCTGCAACACCCGCAACAGTTTGACCTGCATCGACGGCGTCATTTCCGTCACCTCGTCGAGGAACAGCGTGCCGCCTGTGCTCACTTCGATCAGTCCCTTCTTCAACGCGGTGGCGCCGGTGAACGCGCCTTTTTCATGGCCGAACAATTCATTGGTCAGCAGCTGTTCGCTGAAGGCGCCGCAGTTGATCGCGGTGTAGGGGCCGTCGGCCCGGTTGCTCTGCCGGTGCAGGTATTTGGCGAACAGCTCCTTGCCGGTGCCGCTCTCGCCGGTGATGAGCACGCTGCAGTCGGTGGGCGCGATCTGGCGCGCCATGTCCAGCAGCCGCTGCATCTCGACATCCTGGGTGACGATGCCGTCGCCGTCGCGGTAGTGCTCGACTTCCCTGCGCAGTTCGCTGTTTTCGCGCCGCAAGCGGACTTTCGCCAGCGCCTCGGCCACCACCTTCCGCACCTCGTCGAGGCGGAACGGCTTGGCGATGTAATAGAACGCCCCGTGTTTCAGTGCCTGCACCGCAGATTCCGCCGTCGCATAGCCGGTGATGAAAATGACTTCCGCCTCCGGCTGCAGTTCGCGGCTCGTCTTCAGCACGTCCATGCCGTCGACGCCCTCCATGCGCAGATCGGTGAGCACGACATCGAAGCCTTGCGACTCCAGCAGGGCCACCGCCGCGGCGCCACTCTGGGCTGCGCTCACCTGGTAGCCCTCCTTCTCCATCACGTGCTGGAGATTGCGCAGGGCGATCTCCTCGTCATCCACGATCAGCAGGCGTGCGTCCATTATTGCGCTCCCTTGTTATTGCCTGCGTCAGTCGCGGGCAGCCGGATGCAGAACGTCGCACCCTGCCCCGGCGCACTCTCCACGGCGATGCAGCCGCCGTGCTCGTCGACGATTTCATAGACGATGAACAGCCCCAGTCCCATGCCGTGACCGACGTCTTTGGTGGTGAAAAACGGGTCAAAAATCCGCGGCAGAATATCCGGCGCAATACCCGGCCCGTTGTCCGTCACGCAGATTTCCACCATTGCGCCTTTCGCCTCGCAGCCCTCGCCCAGCGCAGTGCCTGCGGGTGGCTCGCCGGCATGTACGATCTGCGCGGAAATATCGATTCGTCCCTGCGGCCCCAGGCCTTCCATGGCGTTGCGGATCAGATTGACGAACACCTGCTGCAGACGCTGGGCATCGGCCAGCACGCGCAGATCCTCGGGAATGGACAACTGCACCACCGATTTGGCCGACACCTCGCCACGCACAAAGCCCACCGTCTGCGCCACCAGCGGCCGCAGCAGCACGGCTTCCTTGCGGAACGCCCGCTCGCGGGAAAAATCCAGTAGCGAACGGACGATGCTGCGCGCCCGTTCCGTCTGCTGGTCAATTTGCTCCAAATACAGCTTCTGCGTCGCTACATCGCTCTCGCCCACTTCTTCCAGCAGGATCTGGCAGGAAGTCGAGATATTCGACAGCGGGTTGTTCAACTCATGGGCCACGCCGGACAGCATGGTTCCGAGTGAGGCCATCCGTTCCGAACGCATCAGCGATTTTTGCCGCAAATCCAGTTCCTTCAGCATGTGGTTGAAGGCCGCGATGATCGACAGAATCTCGCGATCATTCGAAGGCGCCGACAGCGTTTCACGGCGGTTGGCGGAGATGGCTTCAACGCTCGATTCCATCTCCTTCAGCGGCCGCACCACCCGCTGTGACAACGCACGGCCGATCACCACGATCAGCAGCGCCATACTCAGAATGACACCCAGCAGCAGCGTGCGAAAGGACGCCAGCGTCGTCTGTATCTGGCGCCGCTCCGACCCTGCCATCTCCTCGGCGATGGCGACCACTTTCTGCCCGAGCAGGCGCACCTGCGGCTCGGCCGCTTCGAACTGGCGCCAATCGGCAGCGGAAAAAGCCGCCATCTGGCGCTGGTAGTCGTTGAGGCGCGTGCGCAATTGAGTCAGGCGTGCCTGGGTGGCGATGGCCGCAAAGTCTGCCCGGTTGGCCGTGAGCATATCCTGGGCCAACTTGATGTAACGGCCGTTTTCCACGAGATCGGCGGGCTGCTGATGGAGGAAAAAGTTGCGCTCGAAGCGGCGTATCTCGAGCACCGTGTTGAACAGATCGGTGGCGCGCTGCCCCAGCATCACCCGTGCTTCCAGCGTGCGCAGTTCACCTACGAAAAACAGCGACGCCACCAAAATGATCGCCGCCACCGCGTAATACCCCAAGGTGATTTTTCCCTGCAGGGAATGGCGCTGAAGCGCACCACGAATAGTAGGGATCACGGATCCGCCCTCCAAACGTTCTCGTCAACGCCCTCAGTATAGATGCAATTTGCAACAAATTAAACTGAGCGCAACAGTTCTGCGCCTCAACAGCTTTTCATTTTTATTACAGTTACTTAGGAAAACATATCAAGAAGTGATCGTTGCATCAAGCAACACATATCTCCATAACACCCAAATGATAAACAATTAATTACTTTATATACATATACTTACTGAAATGGCACGAAATATGCTTATTTTAAGACATCAATAACCATGATCGTGAGAAGACCATGACCTTTATGACCAAACTCCTCAACGCATTGGCCTTCGCGAATGTTGGCAATCAGGGTGAATTCAATACGCTGCTCCGCCAAGTCGATCTGCCGTCTGCATCAGGCCAGAATCAGGCTCCGCGCGGGTCGGTTTCCGCAGCGTCCGACACGCCTTCCGGGGCGCCAGAGATCCGGCATGCGCAGGGCGCGTTGTGAGTGCCATGCCCCAGCCGCATGACCGATGAATCGACCAGGAAACCGAGAGGATGGAATTGTTTGCCGAAGAATTTGTAACCGATCTTGTAGCGTTCGTGATCAGCGCTGCGTGCGTTACCGCTTATTACCTATTCCTCAACATGAAGGTACGAGGAAATCCCACCTATAGCATCCACGGTGTCAACGCCCTGTCGCGCAGGCTGTGGGTGGAACACGTAATGCGCAGCAATTCCGCCAAGGACATCATGGCAGTGCAGACGCTGCGCAACTTCATCATGGCCCCCTCGCTCATGGCCTCCAGCGCGGCGCTGCTCATCATCGGCACGCTGACCCTGTCCGGACAGGCGGAAAACATCTCGCACAGCTGGCACGTCCTGAGCCTCGGCGGTTCGCATGCCACCGCATTGTGGATCGTGAAGGTGATGCTGCTGCTTGTGGACTTTATCGTCGCCTTCTTCGCTTTTGCCATGTCCGTTCGACTAGCCAATCACGTGCTGTTCATGGTGAATGTGCCGGAGCAAGGCAGCCATCACACGCTTTCCCCGCGGGCGGTTGCCCACCGCCTGAATCGCGCCGGCAACATGTTTGCAATCGGCATGCGGGCCTTCTTTTTCGCCATCCCGCTGGTGTTCTGGTTGTTCGGCCCCTACTTCTTGCTGATTTCGTCGATCGGGCTGGTGCTTGCCCTCTACCGGCTCGACCGGAGCGAATGCGAGGAAGTATGCGAATCCGGATCCGGATCAACCGCGCCGACACAAAACGCGCCGGTCGTTTCCATGCACGCCAAGTACGCCAAATAAACATCAAGCGGCAGGTCGGTTCGGTTCTGCGGATCGCCCTGCCCGAGTGGACCGATCAGAGACGCGTCCTGTAGAACGTCAACGGCACGCTGCTTTTTGCGACCGTCGCCTTCAGTTTCCCCACCACATGCATCTCGCACGGCTTGCAGTCAAAACGCAGCGTCAGTTTTTCACTGCCGTTGATCAGCGTGAGCGGCTCTGCGCGCACCGTACCCTGCACGCCGGTGACACCCTTGGCCTGTTTGGGGCACAGGCTCAGCGAATAACGCACGCAGTGCTTGGTGATCATCAGCGAGACTTCGCCGGTTTCCTCGTGGCTTTCATACGCGGCGGCGATGACCTGCACCCCGTGCTTCGCGTAGAAATCGCGCGCCTTGTGGTTGTAAACGTTGGCGAGATAGCTCAGGGTGTCTTCCGGATACGTGGCAGGCGGTTCGACTGCCTCCGCACGCAGCGGGCGCACGTAAGCGGCGGCGAGTTCGGCATCCAGCGCGGCAATCGCATCGCGGCGCAGGGAGTTGATGAAAGACGCGGGCACGAACCACGGCTGCGACAACTCCAGCGCGATTCCTCTCACCGCATACGACGTGGCGCCGAGTTTGCCGAGATGCTCGTTCAGTGTGGCCTCCGCCTTGGCGGCATCGTTGGCGGCTTCCTTCGCGTGATCCGCGGCCACGCTGACGCTATGACCGTCCTCGTCGGCCAAAGTCAGCGCAAACCCTGCGGCCGTTTCTTCCAGCCGCAGCCACACGCCGATGCGGCGCTCGCTGGACTGCTTGTCCAGTATGCGCACCCAGTTCATGTCGCGGTTGCGATTGAGTAGCGTGCCGGCGCGCAAATCCTTGAAACTTGATATTGGATCTTTCGGAAACACGCGCCATTTGCCTTCGCCCACTTTTTCGGCGCGGTTGATCGCCAGCCCAGTGAGGTCTTTATGCAAGGTGTAGTAGCAGAGGCCGTCGCCATTGTTCAGCAACGTAGCGGGCGAATCGGCAAACAGCTCGACCCATTTATCGCCAACCTTGCTCACATAGCCAATCGGCAGCCCGGGGTTCTTCGGCGTGTCGAACGCGCCGATGTCGTCCTTGCGTCCACTGACAAAATAATCGGTGAATTCACGGTTGAAGTTTTGATCGGGATCGGGGGTGAAGGCGAACGTGGTGCGTCCGCTCGACGCGCGCGCGAACTCCGGGCGGCGTTCAATAATCTGGTCCAGCAGCGTACGGTAATGGGCGGTGATGTTTTTCACATAGCCCATGTCCTTGTAACGGCCTTCGATCTTGAAGCTGCGGATGCCGGCGTCGATCAATGCCTGCAGGTTATCGCTTTGGTTGTTGTCCTTCATCGACAGTACATGCTTGTCGTGCGCGACGATGCGGCCTTCCATGTCTAGAACCTGATACGGAAGGCGGCAGGCCTGCGAGCAGTCGCCACGATTGGCGCTGCGCCCGGTGTTGGCGTGGCTGACGTAGCACTGGCCGCTGTAGGCGACGCACAATGCGCCGTGAACGAAAAATTCCAGCGTGGTCTCAGGACGCGTGGCGGCGCGGATGGCAGCGATCTGCGCGAGGTCGAGCTCGCGTGCCAGCACGATCTGGTTCAGCCCGACGTCCTGCAGGAAACGGGCTTTCTCCGGTGTACGGATGTCGGTCTGGGTGCTAGCGTGAAGCTGGATCGGCGGCAGATCGAGTTCCAGCAAGCCCATGTCCTGGATGATCAGTGCATCGACGCCGGCCTCATGGAGTTGAACGATCTGTTGCCGCGCGGGTTCCAGTTCATCGTCACGCAGAATGGTGTTGAGAGTGACGAACACCCGCGCGTTGAAGCGGTGCGCGTGGGCCACCAGCCGCGCGATGTCGGCGACCTCATTGGCCGCCGAGCTGCGCGCGCCAAACGACGGGCCGCCGATATAAATCGCATCGGCGCCGTGGTTGACGGCTTCGATACCGATTTCGGCGTCGCGCGCGGGCGCGAGCAGTTCAAGTTGATGGGGTTCCACAGATGGCGTTCCAGGCAGCAAAACGCCATTTTACTCGCTCAACCCATTGAATCGGCTTGTTTACTATTGAACCCGATCAACGGCTGGCCACCTGAATCGTCGGCTGCTCCCTGACCGCGCCAATGACCAGATTCAGCGCAACGTCATTGCCGGCAAGAAACGCATATTTGCCCATGTTGAAGTCCGAACGCTTGATCGTGACGCTCGCATTGGCGATGCAGGTGTCGCCTTGCAGGCCGGAATACGCCGAGCACTTGAAGCGGGTCACGGCAAGCGTCACCGACTTGGTCACGCCCTTGATGGTGAGATCGCCCGACAGGCTCATCTGCTCCCCCTCCAGCGACAGATTGCTGGACTTGAACGTAATCACGGGGAAATTGGCGGTGTCGAAAAAGTCGGCTGACTGAATTTGACTATCGAGCAACGCGACACCGGTATTCACCGACGTGGCATCGATTCTCACTTCGGCCGAACCCGTTTTGGTGGCCGGGTCCAGCACCACCTTACCGCTGGTCTTGTCGAATTTATTGGGTTTGCCCGACATCCCCAGATAGCTGAAGCTGAAGTTCGCAACCGTCTGGCTATTGTCGATGACGTAGGTTACGGGTGCGGCCTGGGCAGAAACAGCAAAGGCGGCAAGTACGGTCAACAAGGCAAAACGGTTCATGTGGTGCTCCTAAGGTGGATGCCCCGAGGGGCCGTGCACACTTACTTGCAACCATTGTGCCGTTAAGGCTTGCCGCAACCGGTTTTATAAAACTCTTAACAAAACATGGGCTTGCTTGTATTTTCCCGATTCAACCCGAGCCGTAAAATCGGGCAACTGTTGGGAAACCGACAGTTCGCGTTGAACGGCTGACTGCCAAATTTCCCTTATTGGGTGGTCGTCGGCTGCTTGATCGCCTCAATCGCCAGGCTCAGCGCAATCTCGTCGCTGACGTAGGGCACACCCTTGCCCATGTTGAAATCCGAACGCTTGATTGAGGCCGTGGCATTGGCACCGCAGGCGACAACCTTCAGCATGGGATGCGGCATGCACAGGAAGTGCGTAATGGTGAGCGTCACCGGCTTGGTCACGCCTTTAATGGTGAGATCGCCCGCCATACTCACCGGCTGGTTGCCCTCGAACGTCATCTTGCTGGACTTGAAGGTGATCGTTGGGTACCTGGTGGTGTCGAAATAATCCGCCCCCTGAATAATTCCGTTGAACAACGCATAACCGGTATGGACCGACGTGGCGTCGATCGTCACATCGGCCGAACCGGTTTGCGCGGCGCGGTCGAGCGTGACCGTGCCACTGGTTTTGTCAAAGCCATGCGTCTGGCTGGAATAGCCGAGGTGGGTGTAGGTGAACTGCGGAAAGGTATGGGTGCCATCGATGAGGTAGGTGTCAGGCGCTGCCTGCGCGGTGCTCGTGCATACAACCAGCACGGCCAGTGTGACAAGACGGTTCATTTGCAGCTCCCTAAAAGGAAAGTGGATGTGGACAACGACTTAATGACCGGATGCCGTAATCCGGAACTTCACCAGGACATCGTTGGCAACAGTCGAGACATCCGCCCACATGCCTTCGCCTATGCCGAAGTCCAGGCGTTTAAGCGTAAACACGCCGTCGAACAGGGCAGCATCCTTGGCGGGCTTGAACGTCACCGGAACGATCATGTCGCGCCGCTTGCCCTTGAGCGTGAGCGTGCCGCGCATCTCGTAGCGGTTGTTGCCCAGGGCGCGAATCTTGCTGGAAACAAACAGCGCCTTCGGGTACAGGCTGCGGTTGAACCAGAGCTTGCCGGCGGCTTCATCGTCCGCTTCGGGTGAACCGGCGTCGATGCTGGCCAGGTCAATTTCGATTTGCGCACTGGCCGCTTCGGGCTTGGCCGGATCGAACGCCATCTGCGTCGTGAAGCGCTTGAACTCACCCGCCACCGGCACCCCCATCTGGCGAAATTCAAACGTGATCGCGCTCTGTTTCGGCAATACCGTGCGGTATTCAACCGCGTGTGCCAGCGGTGCGGCCAACACCAACAGCACAGCCAGGCAATGTGAATCGGCTTTCATATATGCTCCTTTTTGGTCCAGCCCATGCGCTGCAGAAAAGGCTGGCGTTCGATGAAATGATGCTGGAGAGCAGCGCCCACGTGCAGGATGACCAGGCCCAGCAGCGTGAAATTGAGCGCTTGATGCACCTCGACAAGCAGCTCGCCCAGGGCCTTGTCCTTGCCCACCAGGTCCGGCAACTGCAACACCCCAAACCATACAACGGGGAAGCCCTTGGCCGAACTCATCAGCCAGCCCGATAGCGGAATAACGACAAGCAGCACATAGAGCAGGCCATGCACCACCGCACTCACCTGACGCTGCCAGCGCACCACGCTGTCGGGCAACGGCGGCGGCCGGTGCGTCAGCCGCCACACTACGCGCAGTCCTGCCAGCAGCAGCACCGTGATGCCGATCCACTTGTGGTAACTGTAAAGCTGAAGCTTGGTCGGTGACAGCGGCAAGTCGCTCATATAGATGCCGAGCGGAAACCCCACAAAAATCAGCAGCGCCACCAGCCAGTGCAACACAATCGCCAGCGTCGTATAACGCGGGTTTGACGTCATAGGGTTTCCTTCTTGAAAAGTTGTCCCATCTCGCGCAGGGCGGTTTGCCAACGCGCATGATCGGCTGCGCTGACGCCAGCGAAACATGCCTGCAGGTGCGCCAGGTGTGCAGGGAAAACCCGTGCAAACAAGGCTGCGCCAGCGGGCGTCAGGCGAACCATCTGGCAACGGCGGTCGCTATCGTGCGCTGCGCGCTCCACCCAGCCGCGCTCAACCAGACGATCCACCACACCGGTGAGCGTACCCTTGGTGATCAGCGTTTTTTCGCCGAGCGCGGTAGCGGTCATCCCGCTTATATTGCCCAGCGTCGCAATGATGTCGAACTGCGGCGGCGTCAGCCCCAGCGCGCGGATGTTCGCAGCAGAATGCGCCTCAAACGCCTGGTAACACTGCACCAGCGCTTGTACGGTCGGCATGAATTTGGCTTGCTTGCTCATCAATCGCTCATTTGGTTCTGGTTAGAACCAATTTAGTTCGAGTTAGAACCATTGTCAAGCACCTTGATTACGAAATATGGGTAGACCCGGCTGCGCGAACGACCGCACCCGGCATTTCCTCTCTGCGATTTCGCTGGAATGTGCAAAACTCCAGCCGCCATCCAATCACAATCCGACCATGCTGAGCTACCGCCACGCCTTTCATGCCGGCAATCACGCCGATGTGCTGAAGCATTTTTTGCTCATCCAGTTGAGCCATTACCTCGGGCAAAAAGACAAACCGTTCTGGATCATCGACACCCATGCGGGCGCGGGTCTGTATGAACTGGACACGGGCTATGCGACCAAGCTGAAGGAATACGAAAGCGGCATTGGCAAGCTGTGGACACGCGAGGATTTGCCCGCCGCGCTGGCCGACTATGTCGACTTGGTGCGCGCCTGCAACCCCGATGCCACCCTGCGCTTTTATCCCGGCTCGCCTTGGCTGGCGCACCAGACCTTGCGCCCGCAGGATCGCTTGCGCCTGTTTGAACTCCACAGCAGCGACAGCAAAATCTTGCAGGACAATTTCGCGGATCAGGGCCGGCGCGTGAGTGTCACCACCGCCAACGGCTTCGATGCGCTCAAGGCGCTGCTGCCGCCACCGCCGCGCCGCGCACTGGTGCTGATCGATCCTCCCTATGAAACCCGCGACGACTACCCCAATGTCATCGCCGCGCTGCAAGAAGGACTGAGCCGTTTTGCCACCGGCACCTATGCGGTCTGGTACCCGCAACTCGCGCGCCCGGATGCGCAGCAACTCCCCGGCAAGCTCAAGCGCCTGCCGATCAAAAACTGGCTGCACGTCGCCCTCACCGTGCACACCCCGTCGCCGGACGGTTTCGGCATGCATGGCAGCGGCATGTTCGTCATCAACCCGCCGTGGACCCTGCATAAAACGCTCGCGGAAATCATGCCGTATCTGGTGCGGGTGCTCGGGCAGGATGCTGGGGCGGGTTTCACGCTGGAACAGGAAATAGCGTAAGGTTCGGACGAATTCCGCGATGTCGCCCGTCCATCAAATATTGGAAACCACGAAATTGATCATGTCGCGCTCCGGTGTTTCGCGCTTGTTTCTGCACGCTCGGCAATATCAGACCGGGTTAGTCTTATTGGGCAGCTCAACTTATATGAATCAACGAGTTATTACTCGACCAAAGATTACCGGACATGTCCGGTAATCTTTTATTCCGTCACGTGACGGCTATTTAACGTTAGGGAAAACAGCTCCGCATATGGCCTACCCAATTGACAAAAAGCTTGTGGTTGCAGTTTCTGCTACCGCTCTGTTCGATCTGGAAGTAGAGCACAAACTATTTTTGGAGCTTGGCGTAGATAAATTTCGAGCACACCAGCGAAGCAATCGCACTGTGACACCCAACCAAGGTGCTGCATTTCCATTCATTCACAGGCTTCTTCACCTAAATACGATTTATTTTGAAGAGAAGCCCGTCGAGGTTGTGATTCTTTCGCGACACCATGCGGATGCAGGTTTGCGAGTAATGGATGCAGTCAAGCACTATGAGCTCGACATTTCGCGTAGTTTTTTCTTGGCAGGCGCGCTGCCTTATCCGTACATGAAGTCAGTAAACGCAGTGCTTTACTTGAGTACCAACAAGCTCGAAGTTGAAACCGCTGTCGATCTAGGTTTCCCTGCGGGTCACGTTCTACCCTGCCGATCGCTGCCTGTAGACAAAGACAAACAGCTACGCATTGCATTCGACTTTGACGGCGTCATTGTTGACGATGAAGCAGAGCAGGTATACGACTCTTCAAAAAACCTCGATATGTTCCACGAGCACGAGCGCATCAACCGTGAGAAACCGCTCCAGTCAGGACCGCTCATGCCACTTCTAAAACATATTTCGCAGTTTCAGAAATTGGAAAGACAAAAAGCGCAAGACGATGCCGCCTACACTCAGATGGTAAGAATTGCTGTTGTGACGGCAAGAAATGCCCCTTCTCATGAACGACTAATTAACACGCTTGCATCATTAGAAATTGACACAGACGAATTATTCCTTACTGGTGGGATCGAGAAGAACAAAATTCTTGAGGTGTTGAAACCACATATCTTTTTTGACGATCAGATCGGGCATTTAACCCCCGCCTCAGATAGCACCCCGTCAGTTCACATTCCCTTTGGTGTCAAAAATAGACGAGATGCGATCTAATTTCCCCCTAACCCGGCGCTCAACCTCGCTCCTTTCAGTCGCTGGACGCTGCGCGATAAGCCGCGCAGCGCCGGTTAACTCTACGTTGGGCATCATGAAAGTTCGCCATGCACATTAGTCGATCAGACCGCGAAACCTCAATATTTGTGCTGAAGTGGGCGGATATTGAAAAGCTACTTGGATCCATTGCAGAATTTCTTCCCGAAATCGCAATTAGCACGTCATGTAGTGATCGCTTGGATCGTGCATTTGCAGACATCGATGAGTTAAAGAAATTCAGTAACTCTCAACGAGCCGCAATAGTCGAACTAAAAATTGTTGCCAGGGATGCAATGCACTCCCATCGATTCTCACTTGTACTAAACACCGATGAAAGAAATAACGTCCGCGTATCACTAGATGCAGATGAGGTTATCGCACTAAAGGTAAATGATCTCTATCAGGACTATCTGGACTCGGTTAGGCCTTGGTATAGCTGGATCGCACGTGCGAATTGGTACTTAATTGTTTTAGGCATTTGGATGTTCGTGCAATTCGGTGCGCTCGCAATCGCTATGTTTAAGGCGACTTCAATCTCTTTTACATGGCCGAAAGATGGCGTACACGGAAATGAAATACTCAAGGGTTTCCTTATCGGAATGGCCCCTCTCTTTGTCGGCGCGGTGATGAATCATGTCAGGAACAAATTCTTTCCTACAGGCACATTTGCTTTTGGAGACGGCGAGAATCGACACAGCCGGAATGAAGTAATCAGAACTGTTTTGATTGCAGCCTTTGCCGTCTCGGTCGTATCAAGTGTGGTGGTGTCATGGTTCCTGTGATGCCCAACCCATCATTCCACCGGACCTGAGCGAAAAGCCGCGCAGGCCGGTGAATTCAAACGTTTCTCAGTGCCCATCCCAGCGCGCCGCCGCCGTATCGTCGCTGGCCTTGGCATCCACCCAGCGTTCGCCATCCGGGGTTTCTTCTTTCTTCCAGAACGGGGCGCGGGTTTTGAGCGCGTCCATGATGAACTCGCACGCGGCGAAAGCCTCGCCACGATGGCTGCTGGCGACGGCTACCAGCACGATGGGATCGCCGGGCAGCAGGCGGCCGACGCGGTGGATGACGGTGACGTCGAGCAGCGTCCAGCGCGCGCAGGCTTCGTCCACCAGCGCGGCGAGCGCCTTCTCGGTCATGCCGGGGTAGTGTTCCAGCGTCATCGCCTGCACGCCGCTGCCGTCGTTGCTGTCACGCGCGAGGCCAACGAAACTGGCAATGGCGCCGATATCGGTGCGATCGCGGCTGATCGCGGCCACTTCGGCGCCGAGGTCGAAGGGCTCGCTTTTCACCACGATTTTTATCGAGCCGGGCTTCATCGAGCCTGGCTTGATCGAACCTGACTTCATCGAACCCGCATTC
>JAAPAA010000081.1 GCA_012274165.1 Thiobacillaceae bacterium | reverse complement strand
TCGGAACCGCCGATGCCGATGTTGACCACGTCGCGGATCGGCTTGCCGGTATGTCCCAGCCAGCTGCCATTGTGGATGGACTCGACAAAGTGCTGCATCCGCTTGAGCACCATCGAAACTTCGCGTTCGACATCCACGCCTTCCACCATCAGTCGCGGGCGTGTCGGCGCGCGTAGCGCTACATGCAGCACCGCGCGCCGCTCGGTGACGTTGATGCGCTCACCGCTGCACATGGCATTACGCATCGCCTCCAGATCGGACTCGCGCGCCAGCTGCATCAGGTGACTCATCGTTTCGGCTGTGGCGCGATTCTTCGAGTAGTCGAGCAGCAGGTTGCCACAGCGTAGAGAGAGGTGATCGAAGCGATGGGCGTCCTCACGGAATGCCGTGCGCATGTCAAACGTGCGCATGGTCTTGAAGTGCTGTTCGAGGACCTTCCAGGCGGGCAGTTGTTTGAGTGGTTTCATCGGCAGGCAGTGTGCAGGTTGAGCTTCAAAGGTATCATAGGCAAGCTGCACAGTTGCCGATCAGGCCGTGGCGCAGCGTCTTCTTAGACGGTTCAGGATGAGACAGCATGGTTACCGTAGCACAGCATAAACTCGTATACATCACTTATTCCATTCTGGATCAGCGCGGCATGGTCGTTGAACAGTACGACATCCCGGTTGGCTACGTGCAGGGTGCCAACAGTGGTATTTTGCCCGCCATCGAGTCGGCAGTGGCCGGCCGCAAGGTGGGCGAGCGGATTGAAATCACACTGCCGCCCGAAGACGGATACGGGGTGCGTGACGAGAGCCTGGTGTTTGTGGACGACATTGAAAACGTGCCGCCGGAGTTTCGCCGGGTCGGGGCTGAAGTCATGTTCGAGAACGCGTCGGGTGAAACCAAGATTTTTTACGTCACCGCAATCGAGGATGGCCAACTCACGCTGGATGGCAATCCTTCGCTGGCAGGACAGACGGTGACCTGCCTGGTGAACGTGGTGGACATCCGTGACGCCACGCCCGAGGAAATCCACAATGGACGGCCGCTCGATGTCAAAACCGGGACAGTGCATTAAGCAATGGCCCTCCAATAGACCCTCCATTATTGACGTGGCACTGACGTAAAAAAGCCGGGGTAATCCCCGGCTTTTTTGTGCCGCGTCCTGTTTATTTGGGGCAGGCTTTGTCGTTGGCAACTTTGCCCGGCAGTTTCAGGAAAGTTTCGAACGGGCCCATCACGGTCATGGCTTCCACTTTGGGGCCGATGAACTTGAGGCGACCGAACATCATCGCTTTCATCGGGCCGTACTCGCCGGCGCCCATTTCGGTCCACTTCTCGGTGGTGGCGTGCATCGTGTAGTCAACCGTGTATTCCATCTTGACGGTTTTTACGGCGCCGCCGTATTCGCAGATGGCTTTGCCATCTTTGGGTACGATTTTCATTTCGGTCTGGGTGGCTTCACCGCAGTCGGTGCGATACATGTGAATGATCTTGTAGCCGCGGCCGGCATCGTTTTTGATCCATTTGTCGCCCAGACCGGTGGTCAGGGTGGGATCATTGTTCCAAGCTTGGCACGCTTCAGCGGTCCACTCGGCGGACATCAGAGCGGGGGCGGCGTGGGCAGCGGTGGAAAATACGGCCAGGGTGGCCAGGGCGATAGATGCGTATTTCATGGGACTCCTCCATTTAAGTATTTGGTTTACAACTTGGTAGATTGCGAAGGCGCTTAGCGCTTCGAGTGATGAAGGTAACGATGCCGTGTTGGCTTGTCAATGCGATCGTCAACTTTTCGGCAGTCGCGAGGTTTGCTTTTGCTTATGGGTGCGTAAGTTATGTTTATGGGTGGTCTGCGAGGCTTTGCTCAACCAGTTGAATGCGCAGGGTGAGTCGGGACAGTTCGGCTGCATTGCCGCGTGCGGCGGCCTGCTTTTGCTGAAGGATGAGATAGGTCAGCAGCGGTTGTCGCCAGCCCTGATCCGAGGCGGTTGCGGTTGCCAGGCTCAGGGTGTCGGGCGTGGCTTCCTGGCGCATCAGCAGCAAACTGGCATCCAGCAGGCGTGCCAATGGATCGTCGATGCTGGATAGCAGTGCGGGTCGTGCGGCCGCCGGGGCGCTGACCAGATTCTGGTGCTGCTTGGGCAGCAGGGCGATATCGACCGCATCCCAATGCAGCGTCAGGAATTGAAAATAGGCATCATTCGCAGCGTTGGGTTCGATCTGGGCCAGGCTGGCGTACTCGGTGCAGCTGTCGTCGATCAGCATGGCGCGGCGGGTGGCGCAGCGCACCAGCCACAAATGCGCCGTCTCGTTGACGCGGCCCGCGCCGCCGGTCGCGGCAATCGCCTGCTGGAAATAGCGCTCGGCCAGGGTGTTCTCGCCCAGCAGCGCATGCTTTTGGTAACGCACAATCAATTCCGCAGAATCGGTTTTCCAGTCGGGCGGCGGCGGCCCGCCGCTGCCGCAGGCGGCGAGCAGGATCACGACGGCGATGGCAAGCAGGGATTTCATGGCAGCTTGGCCTCGGGCTCGCTTGCGAATGGCCAGATGTTGTTGATCTTGTTGATCAGGATGTTGGCTTTGCGCACCGCATCGTCGATCTCGGCGCGCAGTTTGACGATGTCCTGCGTGCCGGCCTTGACGTCAGCGGAAATGGCCACTGCGTTGGTCATCAGCGCATCGGCTTTCTTCAGGCTGGACTGGGCGTCGACAAGCATGAGTTTCACCTGGGCCAGCGACTCGCGGGTGCTGTCGGCCACGCCGTTCTGCGCAAACAGCCATTGATCGGCTTTGCTCGCCAGACCATCGAGCTTGTTGATGAGCGCGCGGGTCTGATCGAGTGAGTCGGCCACCACGCGGGCTTTTTCCGGGCTGCCGAGCACGCCTTCGAGCATGCCGTATTCGCCGGTCATCCGTCCGGTCACCGTCTTCAGATTGGCGAGCGTAGCGTTGACGTCGCCGTCCTTGCGGGTGAGGTGCTCGACGTTGGCGAGTATCGTCTTGGCTTGCTCGATCAGCAACGGAATCTCCTTGCTGATGTCGGGCGTGAGCAGCAGCATGGTGGAGTTTTCAGGCAGGCTGGGGCCACTGAGGCTGCCTGAGTCGACGCTGATTTTCGTGCTGCCGAAGAAGGGTTTGTTCAGCGTGTAGACGCTGTCCTGTCTGAGCCACTTGGCATTGCGTTCGGGTAATTCGAGTTGAATGACGATGCCGCCACCGTCGTTCAGACCTAATGAAGTGACGTTGCCGATTTCGATGCCGGAAAACACCAGTGGCACGCCGGGCGCCACCCCGTCGGCGCTGGCTGCGGCGAGCTGCAGCCGGTAGGTCTGCTCGAAAAAGCCGCGTGCGTGCAACAGGTACGCCACGAACGCCGCCCCGAGCAACAGGGTGGCCAGTGCAAACAGTCCGACCTTGAAATGCAGTGTGTTCATTCTGAGTAAAGCGCCTGGTTCCAGCTGAAGTCGAAAATTTCCCACGTGCCGGTCAGGTCGGGCTGCGATGCCAGCTGGCGGATAAAGCGCGGATAGGGCACATCGTAAAGGATGGCGCCGGGACGGTCGATGACCAGCCGCGGGCGCTTGAGGATCAGCGCGCGCGCCAGCTGGGTGACGAAACGCTGCGCGGGCGTCATGTCGGGATCGCGCAGCAGTGCGATGTCGGCATGTCCCAGTTGCGCCAGCAGCGTATGCGCCTGCCGGCCTGATTCGGCTGCGCCGTAATGGCGTTGATACAGCGGGATTAGCGCGATATTGTCGAGCGCGGATAAATTTGCGCGCAGCGGCAGGTCGAGCGCGACCCGCGCCACGTCGTCGCCGAGTGCGGCGACTGCCGCCATCAGTGCAACGCGGTCGGCAAACGACGTCAGATGTATTTGAGCGCTAATGACACCACCTCGATGACCACAATGGCGAAGAACACCCGCATCATGCCGCGCAGAACGGAGACCGGCACCATGAAGAGCTTTTTGGGTGTTTCCAGCCCGGCGGTGATCGGGATCACCGTCACTGCCAGTCCAAACAGCGTACATTTAACGATCAGCCCGGCCACAATCCTGAAATCAAACACTTTTGAGATGGTGCGGGTGAAGGGTTCAAACCCTGCCGGGGACAAACCATATATCGACAGGTAGGCCATCAGCAGAGCAAGCAGACCCGCCAGACTGGCAAGCCCGACCACCGAAATCACGCCGCCAATCAGGCGGGGCAGGAATTCGAACTGCATCGGCGGAACCTTGCAATGCGCCAGTGCCTCCAACTCGTTATTGACCTGCATCAGAGCGACTTCGGTATTCATTGCGCTGCCCGAGCGCAAGGCGATGTACAGTGCAGTAAGGAAAGGCAACAGTTCCAGCACCAGCACCCGGATCGTCATTTCGCTGGCGAATCCGGCCAGGCCAAAGTCACGCGCGGTGGTGAGGATGATGGTGATGATGAGCCACGAAATGACCAGTACATAACTGAGAAAAACCGGCAAAATCTGCACTGCGGTGAAATACACTTGCTTGATCACGACGTTGAAGGTGGCGTGGTTCCAGGTATTGCGATCCAGCAGCGACAACAGGGCTTGCGTCAGAAAGGCGAGCAAGCCATAGCCAACGGTCCATCCGCCGATGATTTTGGCGCCGAGCGATTCGATGGAGGCTGCAAGGTAATTCATCGCGGCATCTTAACGCGATCGATCGTGCTTGTGCTTTCGATGCGGCTTGCAACATCGCGTGGCAGGCCATACAGTTTTACCGTCAAACGGAGCAGACACACAATGAAACCCTATTTAATTCCAGCACTAGTCATGTTATTGAGTGCCGCGACTGCCTCCGCGCAGGCCGCATCCGGCACGGTATTACGAACCGACAAGTTGTATCGCCAGCCGAGCGCGACTGCCAGCGTGGCGGGCAGCGCGGCCAAAGGCGCCAGCGTCACGATTCTTGCCAAGCAGGGTGGCTGGTTGCGGGTGACCGCTGGCAGCACAACCGGCTGGATGCGTTTATTGTCGGTGCGGGTCGGCGCGGGTGGACTGGGCGGCAGCGGCTTGGGCGACGTGGTAGGCGCAGCGACCACCCGCTCCGATCCCAGTCGCGTGGTCGCGGTGGCGGGGTTACGCGGCTTGAACGAGGAAGACCTGAAACAGGCCACATTCAATGCGGAAGAATTGGCCAGGCTGGATAAATTGATGGTGACGGCGGCACAGAGCAAAAGCTTTGCCAGTCAGGCCGGTCTGGTTGCCGTCCAGGTACCCGCCCTGGCTGCACCCAAACCCGCGCAGGCGCCCTCATCATCGTGGGAGACGAATTAATGAAGACCTTACTGAATACAAAGCGCATTGCACTGGCTGTTTCGATGCTGGCATTGAGCGGGGTGGCGAGCGGATTCGATTTCGGTAAATTGCTGGAAGACAGCGTGAAACAGGAAATGAACAAAAACCAGAAAACTCAGCCAGGCGACGCCGCGTCGCAACCTGCCAAACAAAAGCTGGATGTCAACCAGTTGGGGTTTGCGCTGTTCGGCGATTACTCGCCCGAGCAGGAAAATCGTATCGGCAGGCAGATTTCGGGGGATCTGCTGGGTGCAGTGCCGTTGGTGCGTGACGACAAGCTGCAACGCTACGTCAACCAGGTCGGCAACTGGGTGGCGTTGCAGAGCGGCAGCAAGGGGCGGGTCTGGCACTTCGGGGTGCTCGACACCGAAGACATCAATGCCTTTGCGGCGCCGGGCGGCTATGTGTTCGTGACCAAGGGGCTGTACCGGCGGCTGAATAACGAAGCCGAGCTGGCCGGCGTGCTGGGGCACGAGATTGCCCATGTCACCCAGAAACATCATCTCAAGCTGCTCAAGGAATCGAGCCTGATCGGTGCGCTGGGGCAGGTGGCGGGCAGCAAGGCGCAAAAAAGCGACCAGGTGGTGCAAAACCTGATTGGCAACGGCGCCGAAATGATGGCGCGCGGACTCGACAAGAATGCCGAGTTCGAGGCTGATCGTGTCGGGATGGTGTACGCGGCGCGCGCGGGCTATACCCCCTGGGGCCTGCCCGACGTATTGCAGGATCTGGCCGGACTGCCCGTCAAGGACAGCCGCACCAGCCTGCTCTATAAAACGCATCCGCAACCGGCTGACCGTTTGGCCGCACTGGGTGAGAGCGTGGGAGGGCAGCTCGACGCGGTAGAGGGCAAGGATCTGGCCAGCCGTTTTTACCGCATTCGGTGAAGCGCAGTTCGTCCAGGCTCACGCAGGCTGGACTGTCTGCGCTGCTGGTCTTGCTGCTGGCGGCGCATGTTGCAGGGTTGATCGCGATCGCTCCGATGCAGCGCGCCGAGGCTTGGCTGTATGACACGGGGCTGCGCTGGACGGCGCCGTCCAGCCTCGACGATCGCGTCGCCATTCTCGACATCGACGAAGCCAGCCTGAAAAGTGTCGGCCGCTGGCCCTGGAGCCGTGACCAGATGGCCAGGCTGGTCGATCAATTATTTGACCGCTACGGCGTGGCGGCGGTGGGGTTCGACGTGGTGTTCGCCGAACCCGACACCAGCTCGGGCCTCGCTTCCCTGAATCAGCTGGCGCAGCACGATCTGGCCGCCAGTCGCGATTTTCAGGCGGCGCTTAAACAGCTCACGCCGCGCCTCGATTACGACGCCCGCTTTGCCCATGCGCTGGCCGGACGTCCGGTTTCACTGGGCTATTACTTTATTCCAGCAGGCCTGGGCGACGCCAAAACCGGCGTCTTGCCGCCGCCCGCGCTGCCAACTGCACTGGGCGGCGGCATCCCCACCGGCTACGGCGCGAATCTGGCGGTATTCCAGCATGCGGCGCAGGGCGCAGGGTTTTTCAACATGCTGGCTGATGCCGACGGCACGGCGCGGCAAATGCGTCTGTTGACGCCGTATGGTGCGGGCACGTATCTGGCGCTATCCGCTTCCACTTTACGGGTGGCATTCGGCGGCGAGCCGGTGACTGCTGGCGTTGAGCAAGTCAGCCTGCTGGGGCGGCACTACGCCACGCCGTGGCTGGAAGTCGGCGGGCTGCGCGTGCCGCTGGGCGCCGATGGCGCGGTATATGCGCCGTATCGCGCGGGTGCGTCGTTTCCGTATATTTCGGCAGGCGCCGTGCTGGCGGGGACAGTCCCGCCAGCGCAACTGGAAAACCGCATTGTTTTGGTGGGATCCACCGCGCCGGGACTCACCGACTTGCGGGTGACCCCGTTCTCGAACAGCTTTCCCGGGGTCGAAATCCACGCCCACTTGCTCGCCGGCATGCTCGACGGCAGCACGCGCATCGTCCCGCCGTGGGCCAATGACGTGCGCCTGCTGGCGGTGCTGTTGCTGGGTGGTCTGCTGGCTGTGGTGTTGCTGCGCGTCAGTCCGCTGGTCGGCCTGGTCACTGCGCTGGCACTGCTGGCCGCGTTGGTGGCTGCATACGCCGCCGCCTGGTCGCGTTTCTGGGTGGTGCCGCTGGCCGCGCCGATGCTCACCGTGGTGGGCGTGTATGCGCTCAACACCGCGTATGGATTTTTTGCCGAGACGCGCAGCAAGCGTCAGATGACCAAGTTGTTTGGCCAGTCTGTGCCACCTGATCTCGCGGCAGAAATGAGCCTGGATCCGTCGCACTACACGATGGAAGGCCAGTCGCGCGAGATGAGCGTGCTGTTTTCAGACATTCGCGGCTTCACCGATTTTTCCGAAAAGCTGCCGCCTGCCGAGCTTGCCGCAGTGCTCAACGCCTATTTGTCGACCATGACCCGCATCGTGCAGCAGCAGCGCGGCACCATCGACAAATACATCGGCGACGCCATCATGGCATTCTGGAACGCGCCGGTGGCTTTGAGCGATCATGCAAGCCGCGCGGTGCAGACTGCGCTCGACATGCAGACCGCCTTGCCGCAGCTCAACAGTGAATTTGCCGCGCGCAACTGGCCCGAGGTGAAGATCGGCGTCGGGGTGAACAGCGGCCGCATGAGCGTCGGCAACATGGGCTCGGAATTTCGCCAGTCCTATACCGTAATGGGCGACGCCGTGAATCTGGGCTCGCGGCTGGAGGGCATCACCAAGCAATATGGCGTCGGCATCCTCGTGACCCAGGCGACCGTCGAGGCCGACCCCGTGCATGCCTTCATGAAAGTCGACGAGGTGCGGGTCAAGGGCAAGGCTTTACCCGTGGCGATTTTCGAGCCGCTCGGCGCAACGGCGGGGTTACCCGACGCCCTGACAGCCGATGCTGCCGCGTTCGAAGCCGCGTTTGCGCGCTATCAGGCGCAGGACTGGGACGCCGCCGAAGCCGCTTTGCGCGAACTCAACGCGCGCGCGCCACGTACGCTCTACGTCATTTATCTCGAACGCATCGCGCACTTCCGCGCCGCGCCGCCACCCGCTGGCTGGGATGGCGTGTTTGTTTACACGACCAAATAACGACGAAAAAAAGCCATGAAATTCACCATCCTCGGTTGCAGCGGCGGCATTGGCAGCGGGCGGCACACCACGTCCTTTCTGGTCGATGACGACATCCTGATCGATGCCGGCACCGGCATCACCACGCTCAGCTTCGAACAACTGCTGGCGATCGATCACGTATTCATCACCCACTCGCATCTCGATCATGTGCTCGGGCTGCCGCTGCTGCTCGATGCCGTGGGCGAACAGCGCAGCACGCCGGTCGTGGTGCATGCCCTGCCCGAGGTGCTGGATATTCTTGCGACGGATTTGTTCAACTGGCGGCTATGGCCGGATTTCAGGGAGATTCCCAGCGTTGCCGCGCCGTGGCTGCGCTTCGAGCCCTTGCCGCTCGGCGCAATGTGCACGCTGGGTCAACGCAGCTTCATTCCGTTGCCGGTGCAGCATGTGGTGCCGGCCTGCGGCATCCAGCTTCGCACCCCGGCGGGTAGCCTGGTGTTCAGCGGCGACACCACCCATAGCGATGCCTTTGTTGCTGCGCTGAATGGCATTCCCGACCTGCGCCACCTCATTGTCGAAACCTCGTTCGAAAATGCACTCGCCGATATTGCGCGTGATTCGCAGCACCACTGGCCGGATTCGCTGGCGGCCGAATTGGCTGGGTTAAGTGTGCATCCCGAAGTCTGGATCACCCATCTCAAGCCCGGGAACGAGGCCGCGATCATGGACGAACTGCGCGCCGCCGCGCCGGACTGGAAGTTGACTGCATTACGGCAGGGCCAGGTGATTCTGCTTGAATAAGACCGCGGTTCAAGCTGAATGAATAATGGAAATGTCCAGGAAGAGTGGCGTAGCTCGATGAACGCCCGGTTGTCGCCTGATCGCCATTAGCAGAGAGGAATCAAGATGAAGGCTGCCGTTGACAGAGGCGCTGCCACCCGTGGCCAGGTTGCGCGGAAACTTGCGGGCGTCGACGCGATCGAGATCAAGGTAACGATTGCGGACGCCCAGATCGATGCCGCACTGAAGCGTTACAAGCTGACTGTTGACAATGACGAAGAACGCTATATCTATTTTTTCGACACGCCGAATCTGGACCTGTTCACCGCCGGCATGACGCGCGAGCGCGGCGCATCGTCGGTGCAGAGGACGACAGCACCGTGAAATTTCGTCCGGTGGATCCAGCCGGGGTGCCGACGAGCTGGCGCAAGTACGCTGGCTTCAAGCTGGAAGCGGACGCCAGCGAAACCGCTGTGGTCAAGTCCGCCTCGCTGACCATGCCGATGGAAAAAGGCCTGATCAAGCAGGTGGCCGCCGGGGGAGAAAACATTGCCAGATTGTTCACCCGGGAACAGGAAGACTTCCTGGACTCCATCGGCAAACAACGCATCGACTACAACACGCTGAGCGTGCTTGGCCCGCTGCAGGCTCACCGCTGGACATTCGAGGATCCGGCCTGCCCCTGGCGCATGACCGCCGAACTGTGGCAGCGGGAGGACGGCGCGCGGTTGATGGAAGTTTCCATCAAGACGCCCGTGATCCAGGCGGCGGGCGCCATTGCCGGCTTCATGGCCTTTCTGGCCGAAGCGGGGGCCGGGCAGGACTTGAAGCAACAGACCAAAACCCGCTGGGCGCTGCAACACTATGCGGAACTGCTCCGCAAGAAGAAACCGACCGGAAACCGGGCATGACCGGCATCGCTCCACACCGGGAAGGGCGGACGTTTGGCGCCGACCGCAGCGCCGCCGGCGTACTGATTGACCGGTTTTCTTGAGAATCTCTGGCGCGCAAGGCCTGTGGTTGAGCGCCTTTAAATAATAAATAAACAGCAGCTGGCTCAGCCTTCAGGGCGAACAGGCTCGATTAACAGCGCTGCGCCCACACTGCGACCTTCGGTCGCAAGATAGTTGTAGGTGCGGCACAGCGCGCCGATGTCCATGACTTCGAGACCGATGCGGGCATCGATCAGGGCGCGCGTGAGCGACGGGTGCGGAAAGCGCAGGCGGGTGCCGGTCCCCAGCAGCAGGATGTCCAGCTTGTGCTGGGCCAGCCATTCAAAATGCGCTGCGGTGAGCGCGTCAAAATCCAGTCCGGCCCAGGGCGCGATCTCGATACCTTGCGCGCTCAAGAGCAGGCTGGCGTCAAAGCGCTGGTCGTTGATCAGGACATGATCGGCGGCATAGCCGGTGAATAGCTTGTGGCCGGCATCGGCGTTGAGGTGCAGTTTCATGCTGAAACCTTAGCAGATTCGGGAGAGGGCAGGCTGGCGGGCAGGCTGCACGTTTGCCCGGGCAGGGCGGCTCCGGTAAAATCAAGCGTTTTGCAAGGTGCTGTATGGCCTTGATTCTACGCAGCCTGACAAGGATTCGCTGTGACGGCAGACACCACGCCACGCTTACGTACCATCCATAAATCAACCAAACTCGATCGGGTCTGCTACGACATACGCGGGCCGGTGATGGCGCGTTCGCGGCAGATGGAGGAGGAGGGCCAGCGCATCATCAAGCTGAATATCGGCAATCCGGCGCCGTTCGGCTTCGAAGCGCCGGAAGAAATCGTGCAGGACGTGATCCTGAATCTGCCGAACGCATCCGGTTACAGCGATTCAAAAGGCCTGTTCTCGGCGCGCAAGGCTATCATGCACGAGACGCAGCGCAAGGGCATCGCGGGCGTGCAGATCGACGATATCTTCATCGGCAACGGCGTGTCGGAGCTGATCGTGATGTCGATGCAGGCGCTGCTGAACAACGGCGACGAGGTGCTGGTGCCTGCACCCGATTACCCGCTGTGGACGGCGGCGGTGAGCCTGGGCGGCGGCAAGCCGCGCCATTACCTGTGCGACGAGGGCGCGGGCTGGCTGCCCGACCTGGACGACATCCGCGCCAAGATCACGCCCAACACGCGCGCCATCGTCATCATCAATCCGAACAATCCGACCGGCGCGCTGTATCCGACCGAACTGTTGCTGGAGATCCTGGAAATCGCACGCCAGCACCAGCTCATCGTCTACGCCGACGAAATCTACGACAAGGTGTTGTACGACGGCGCGATCCACACCTCGCTGGCCTCACTGGCCGAAGATGTGCTGATCGTCACTTTCAACGGGCTGTCGAAAAATTACCGCGCGTGCGGCTATCGCTCGGGCTGGCTGATCGTGTCGGGCGACAAGCGCCACGCGCGCGATTATCTGGAAGGCCTGAGCATGCTGGCGTCGATGCGCCTGTGCTCCAACGTGCCGGGCCAGTATGCGATCCAGACCGCGCTCGGCGGCTACCAGAGCATCAATGATCTGGTCGCGCCGAGCGGGCGGCTGACGCGCCAGCGCGATCTGGCGCACGAACTGCTCACCCTGATTCCCGGCGTCACGTGCTTCAAGCCCAAGGCGGCGATGTATCTGTTTCCGCGGCTCGATCCCAAGCTCTACCACATCAGCGACGACCAGAAATTCATCCTCAACCTGCTGGAAGAGGAACGCGTGCTGGTGGTGCAGGGCAGTGGCTTCAACTGGCCGCATCCGGACCACATCCGGGTGGTGTTTCTGCCGCATGAAGAAGACCTGACCGAAGCGATCGGGCGCTTGAGCCGGTTCCTTGACCGCAATCGCACGCATCGTTGATTCCCTTTTTTGACTGAGACCATTTAATGAAACCCATCAACGTCGGCCTGCTGGGCCTGGGAACAGTCGGTGGCGGCACGCTCACCGTGCTGCGCCGCAATGCTGAAGAAATCACCCGCCGCGCCGGACGCGAAATTCGCGTGGTGCGTGCGGCGGTGCGTGATCTTGAAAAAGCCAAACTGCTGGCGGACGGTCTGCCGTTAACGATCAACCCGTTCGATGTGGTCGACGATCCCGACATCGACATCGTGGTCGAGCTGATCGGCGGGCTGGAACCGGCGCGCGAACTGGTGCTGCAGGCCATCGCCAACGGCAAGCATGTGGTGACCGCCAACAAGCATCTGGTCGCCAAATACGGCAACGAAATCTTCGCCGCGGCGCAGGCCAAGGGCGTGATGGTCGCGTTCGAGGCCGCGGTGGCGGGCGGCATCCCCATCATCAAGGCGCTGCGCGAAGGGCTCACCGCCAACCGTATCGAATGGCTGGCCGGCATCATCAACGGCACCAGCAACTTCATCCTCACCGAAATGCGCGACAAGGGCGCGGCGTTCGCCGACGTGCTGAAGCAGGCGCAGGACCTGGGTTACGCCGAAGCCGATCCGACCTTCGACATCGAAGGCATCGACGCCGCGCACAAGCTGACCATTTTGTCGGCGATTGCATTCGGCATCCCGATGCAGTTCGACAAGGCCTACACCGAGGGCATTTCCAAACTCACGCGCGAGGATGTGCAATACGCCGAAGAGCTGGGCTACCGCATCAAGCTGCTGGGCATCGCCCGTCGTGCTGAAAACGGCATCGAGCTGCGCGTGCACCCGACCCTGATTCCCGAGCGCCGCCTGATCGCCAACGTCGATGGCGCGATGAATGCCGTGCTGGTGAAGGGCGACGCTGTTGGCCCAACGCTGTATTACGGCGCCGGCGCCGGCGCCGAGCCGACCGCCTCCGCGGTGGTGGCCGACCTGGTCGACGTCACCCGCCTGCACACCGCCGACCCGCACCACCGCGTGCCGCATCTGGCATTCCAGCCGGATCAGTTGTCCGACACGCCGATCCTGCCGATGGACGAAGTGCGCACTGCGTATTACCTGCGTCTGCGCGCGTTCGACCGTCCGGGCGTGCTGGCCGACATCACCCGCATCCTGGCCGACAGCAACATCTCGATCGACGCCATGGTGCAGAAGGAGCCGGCCGAAGGTGAAGTGCAGGTCAACATCATTCTGCTGACCCACATCACGGTGGAAAAGAACATCAATGCGGCGATTGCCAAGATCGAGGCGCTCGACACCGTGGCCGGCAAGGTGATGCGCATCCGTCTTGAAGAACTGGCATCCAAATAATGAACTACCTCAGCACGCGCGGCCTGGCTCCGCAACTCCGCTTCTCCGAAATCCTGCTCGGCGGCCTGGCCAGCGATGGCGGCCTCTACGTGCCGGAAGCGTATCCACGCTTCAATGCCGACGAGCTCGCGGCAATGCGTGGCATGAGCTACGCCGAGCTGGCGTTTGCGGTGTTGTCGCGCCTGATAGACGACATTCCGCACGACGATCTGCGGGCGCTGATCAATAAAACCTACACCGCCGACGTCTACCGCTACACCACCAACGGCGAGAACGCGGCCGACATCACCCCGCTGAAAACGCTGGAACCCGGCTTGCACATTCTGGCGCTGTCGAACGGCCCGACGCTGGCGTTCAAGGACATGGCGATGCAGCTGCTCGGCAACCTGTTCGAACACGCGCTGGCGAAAACCGGCGGCGAGCTGAACATTCTTGGTGCGACTTCCGGCGACACCGGCTCGGCCGCCGAGTACGCGATGCGCGGCAAGCGCGGCGTGCGCGTGTTCATGCTGTCGCCCGAGCACGGCATGACGCGTTTCCAGCAGGCGCAGATGTATGCGCTCGCCGACGCCAACATCCACAACCTGGTGATACGCGGCGTGTTCGACCAGTGCCAGGACATCGTCAAGGCGGTGTCGAACGATCTCGACTTCAAGACGAAACACCACATCGGCGCGGTCAACTCGATCAACTGGGCGCGCGTCGCGGCGCAGAGCGTGTATTACTTCAAGGCCTATTTCGCCGCCACCCACAGCAACGACCAGCAGGTGTCATTCTCGGTGCCGTCGGGCAACTTCGGCAACGTCTGCGCCGGCCACATCGCGCGCCAGATGGGCTTGCCGATCAACAAGCTGATCGTTGCCACCAACGAGAACGACGTGCTCGACGAGTTCTTCAAGACCGGCGTCTACCGTCCGCGTCCTGAGACGAAGCACACCTCCAGCCCATCGATGGATATTTCCAAGGCGCCCAATTTCGAGCGTTTCGTTTTCGATCTGACCGGGCGCGACGCCGCCAAAGTCCGCAGCCTGTGGAGCGCAGTCGAATCCGGTGGCAGCTTCGATCTCAACGCCGATGGCTTGTTCAGCCGCGTGGCCGAATTCGGCATGGTCTCGGGCTCGAGCAATCACGCCAACCGACTCGACACCATCCGCACCGTGTACGAGGTGTACGGCACCATGATCGACCCGCACACGGCCGATGGCCTGAAAGTCGGGATGGAACACCGCGAACACGGCGTGCCGCTGATCTGCATGGAAACCGCGCAGCCCGCCAAGTTCGACGACGCCATCCGCGAGGCGCTCGGCATTGAGCCGGTGCGCCCGGCCGAACTGGCGAACCTGGAAGCGCAGCCGCAGATAAAGCACGTCATGGATCCCGATATAAATGCGATCAAGCAGTTCATCGTCGACTACGCAGGCTGACTTGCTCGCCGGTTGGCGATGAATCAAGCAGGCGATTCCAGCGTTGTCGGAGTTTTCCGGCCGGCTGGCGCGGGTAAGGCCTGTACCGTCTGCGCGGCGAATCTGCCGCATCGCCGGTGCGTGCGGTCATGCCCGACATTCGATTGACACTATGATCGGCGCCTATGCGCAGGCGTATTTCCTGGGCACGTGCCGTGGCCGCACGCTGGCCGACACGGTCTCGCCGCCTGGCGCGATTTCACCCCGGATTATTTACCCTTGCCGCATCCCGGTCCGCACAACGCCTGTGGCTGAAACGACATCCCCGGTTCGAGACCGCGGTTTTGCCCGAACTGCGAGAACGACTTGGAACGTTGCTTCCAGCGGACGATAATGGTGGTGTACCCAATGCACCTTAATAAGCAGTCCGAAGCGGAAGCCGTATGAAACTTGCTGCCTTGCTTACCCGCCCCAATGGCCGCAAAGCCCGTGTGGTGCTATTGGAACGTCGTCTTGCTGCGATCTTCGGTTTGTTGTCACTGAGCGGCTGTGCGTCAACACAACTGGGTGCGCAGTATGTCGATCCGCAGTTCCCCCAGCAGGCGCTGCGCGGCGCGATCATTCTGGTTGTGTGCGAGGCGCCCGAACTGGCGATCAAACTGATCTGCGAGAACCAGATTTCCAGCCAGCTGATGCAGTTGGGTGCCAGGCCGCTGACCGATTCGACGCTTGTGAATCCGGTACCCGGTCATGAGCCGCCGGCCGGCCATTACCTGCCAGCGGCACAGGCTGCGGGTGCCCGCGCGGTATTCAGCACGACGCTGGCGCCGGATTATGGGCAGGCAAAGCCGATGTCTTCGCTCAGTATCGGTATCGGTGGCTGGGGAGGATCAGGCGGCTACTATGGCGGCAGCGGTGTCGGGGGTGGCGTAGGGGTAAGCGTGCCAGTCGGTGCTGCGCAGGGCGCGCCAGGTCTCGCTGCCATCGGTGCCATCATCGATGTCGCCAGCGGCCGCGTGATGTGGACAGCCAGGGCGACCACCCCGCCGCTGGCCGATGCCTCCACCCAGGTTGCCGAAGTCACGAAGGCGCTGGCCGAGGCGGTGCGCCAGACCGGGCTGTTCCAGGGTCTACCGCGTACTCCCTGATTCGAGCGGGAGATTCTGCCGGTCCTGCGCGAACAGGTTGGTGCCGCGCTGGTGGCAGGCGATAATGGAACCGTACAACCCTGGCCGATCACACCATGAAACTCGTCACCTCGCTCACCAGCCCCTACGGTCGCAAAGTCCGTGTCGTATTGCTGGAAAAGAAAATCCCGTTTCAGCTTCAGGTTGAAAATCCGTGGCAAGCCGATAGCGTCGTGCCCAGCCTCAACCCGCTCGGCAAAGTGCCGGTGCTGGTGCTGGAAGACGGCGAGTCGGTGTTCGATTCGCGCGTCATCGTCGAATACCTCGATCACGTCAGCCCGGTCGCCCACCTGATTCCCAGCGAACCGAAAATCCGCATGGTGGTGCGCGGCGTCGAAGCGCTGGCCGACGGCGTGACCGACGCGGCAGTGGCGGTGTATCTGGAAAAGAAGCGCGCGCCCGAACAGCAAAGCGCCGATTGGCTGCTGCAGCAGGAGAAGACCCTGTTTCGCGGTCTCGAAGCGCTATCCGAAGCCTTGGGCGACAAGCCCTGGTATCAGGATAAGAATATGTCGCTGGCCGATATCGCCTGCGGCTGCATGCTGGGCTATCTCGATCTGCGCTTCGCCGAAATCGACTGGCGCAATGCGCATCCCAATCTGGCCCAGCTCGCCGACAAGCTGGCCACGCGCGCCTCGTTCAAGGAAACTGTGCCCGTCGTCTAAGCTGTCATTGCGAGCCGAAGCCGAAGCAAACCAGAAATGTCAGCGGCAACTCGGTTCTGGATCGCCACGGCTCTATGAGCCTCGCGACGACGGAATGAGCGTATTTCCTTAACGGAGGGAGTCTATGTCACACGCAATCGCAACCCTGGCAGGCGGCTGCTTCTGGTGCATCGAGTCGGTGTTCAATCGGCTGCGCGGGGTGGAGTCCGCCGTCTCCGGCTACATGGGCGGCCACACCGCGAACCCCACTTACGCCGATATCTGCAACGGCGACACCGGCCACGCCGAAGTGGTGCAGGTGAGCTTCGACCCGGCCGAAATTTCCTACCGTGAATTGCTGGAAATATTCTTTACCCTGCACGACCCCACCCAGTTAAATCGTCAGGGCAACGACGTCGGCACCCAATATCGTTCGGCGATTTTCTGCCACACGCCGGAACAGAAGCTTGAGGCCGAAGCGGTAATCGCCGAACTCAGTGCTTCAAAACAATTTGATTACTCCATCGTCACCGAAGTGACCGAGGCGGTGACGTTTTATCCAGCCGAGGATTACCATCAGGGCTATTTCGGGCAGCACCCCAATCAGCCCTATTGCCAGTTCGTGGTGGCGCCCAAGGTGGTGAAAGCCGAGGCGAAATTTCACGGTAAACTCAGGGCTAAGTAAATCTGCCAGACCCGCTGACACAGGGCACTTGATATGAAGCGAACGCATTACATCACCATCATGACCATCGTTCTGGCGCTGCTGTCTCCGGCGGCACACGCTTCGTTCCTACACGGAGATACACTGGATTCGGTGGCCAACGGGCTGGCGCTGTTCATCATCTTCGCCATGCCGATCGGGGGCATCTATCTATTCTGGATGATCCATATCCTGCCCGAGAAAGTTGCCGAGAAACGCCATCATCCGCAGAAGGACGCGATCAAGACGCTGTGCCTGCTCTCGCTGATATTCGGGGGGCTCCTGTGGCCGATTGCCTGGCTGTGGGCTTACACCAAACCAGTGACTTACAAGCAGGCCTACGGCACGGACAAACATACCGATTACTATCTGGAAGCAGGCGAAAAGGCGATGAAGAAGGAGATGACACAGGCGGAAATCCGGGGGCTGCGCGAAGAACTCGACCGCCTGGAGGAAAAGGGCCATCTCACTCCGGAACTCCGGCAGGTGCGCGAGCAGCTGGTTGCAGCCGAGGCGGATGCTGTGGCGCCCGCTGCTGAGGGAGTCCGCTGATGGAAGCGATACTGCTTGGGATTTATGCCTTTTTCGTCTGGCTGATTTTCATCAAGTTCAAGTGGTTGCCCTGGAACACCCAGTCCCAGGTGATCGTGGTCATCATCCCCATCGTGGGCATCACGGCGCTCATCCTGACGCTGAATGTTGTGGCGCCTTCGTCGCCCGACGTACGGGTCATCAAATATGTGGTGCAGGTCGTGCCCCAGGTGCGGGGCCGGGTCATCGAGGTGCCGGTAACCGGTAACGATTATGTGAAAAAGGGAGCCGTGCTGTTCAAAATCGATCCCACGCCTTACCGCAACACCGTCACGCAGCTCGAAGGCAAGCTTGCCGCCAACCAGGCTGCGTTGAACGAAGCGCTGGCGGGCCTGAGCCAGGCCGGGGCCAGCGTGGGCGAGATGCGCGAGGCGGTGAATGCTGCCGGTGGCCAGGCTGGCGCGCTGCGTTCCCAACTCGATCTGGCGAAGAAGCGGGTTGTCGAGTACCGCGAACTGGTGACAACCGGCGCCGGCGACCGCTTTAGTCTGGAGCAATGGGAAGCCAATGCGCGTGACCTGGAAGGGCAACTGGTTGCAGCGACGGCTTCGGAATCGCAGGCGAAACTGAAATTGTCGGCACGCTCCGGCGGCGAACAGGTGGCAGTGGCCCAGGCCAAGGCCAAGGTGGCGACGGCCAAAGCCCAGGCAGCGGCCACCCAGGCCGATCTCGACAGTGCCCGCTGGGAATTGACGCAAACCGTGATGGTGGCTCCGGCCAACGGCTGGGTGATGAACCTGCAGTTGCGTCCCGGCTCGATGGTGGTGGGCGTGCCGCTGGCACCGGCCATGACCTTTGTCGAGGATAACTATCAGGTCATCGCGCTCTATCACCAGAACGAACTGCACCAGGTGCAGGCGGGCGATGCGGCGGAACTGGCGCTCGATACCCTGCCTGGCCAGATCATCAAGGCCAGGGTGAATTCCATCGTCTGGGGCCAAGGGCAGGGGCAGTTACCGGTTGCGGGGGTCTTGCCGCAGACGGGCGCCGCACCGCAATTCCCCAACCGCTTCGCGGTCAAGCTGGACATTGAACCCAGGGATAAAAATATCTTCCTCGCTGCCGGCGCCGCCGGCGATGCCGCCATTTACACCCAGCGGTTCAAGATGATCCACATCATTCGCATGGTGATCCTGCGCGTGGGCTCTTACACCAACTACCTCATTCCCAAGTTGCACTGATGCGCGCGCCCTCGATTGTTTTCACGCGAATCGCGCTGGCGCTGGCCGTCGGTCTGATCGGCGGCTGTGCGCTGCTCGATCCGCCCGCGCCCGAACAGTTGCGCAAGGACGCGCTGCCCAATGTGAGCGTGCCCCAGCAATGGAAGCAGCCGGCCGATCCGGGTGCAGTGACGGACAGCGGATTCGGCAGCTTCAGCGATCCGGCACTGGCGGCGCTGGTGCGCGAGGCGCTGACCTACAACGCCGATCTGCGCGCAGCTGCTACCCGGGTGGAGCAGGCCCGTGGCTATGTCACCGTTGCCGGAGCCGACCTGCAGCCCGGCGTCGCTGCCCTCGCCAAGGGTGGCGGCAAATGGAGCGGCGATTACAGCGGCATGCAGAGCGCACTGATCGGCGCCACCTGGGAAATCGATCTGTGGGGTCGCCAGCGCTATGGCGCGCGCGCCGCAACCGATAGTTACGCTTCGGCCCAACTCGATTACGAATACGCCCGGCAGTCGCTGGCGGCACTAGTGGTTCGCAGCTGGCTGCTGGCGGTTCAAAGCACGCAGCAGGAAAACTTGCTGCAGGAAATGCTGCAGTCCGGAGGCAAACTGGTGGACCTGACCCACCAGCGCCTCAAGTCTGGCATTGGCGATGAGAAAGATGTGGCGCAGGCGCAAGCCAGTCTCGGCGAATATCGCGACCGTTTGCGTCAGATTCAATTCGCCCGCACCCAGGCGCAGCGCGCACTGGAAGTGCTGCTGGGGCGCTACCCCGGAGCAGAAGTCCAGACTGCTGCACACCTGCCCGCTATTCCCGCGCCTGTCCCGGCGGGTTTGCCATCCGAACTGCTGGAGCGGCGGCCCGACGTGGTTGCCGCCGAGCGCCGCGTGGCCGCCGCCTTCAACCAGACCGAAGAAGCCCGTGCCGCGCGCCTGCCCAAAATCAGCCTGACCGCCACCTTGGGCGCTGTCTCCAGCGACCTCATCGTGCTCAAGAACCACGACAACCCTACCTTTGGACTGGGCGGCAACCTGCTATGGCCGCTTTTCACCGGTGGCGCGCTGCAGGCACAGGTAGACATCCGCACCGCCGAGCAACAACAGGCGGTGGCGGAATACGCCGCAGTCGGCCTGCGTGCGTTTAATGAAGTGGAAGGTGCGTTGGCAAGTGAAACTGCCCTGCGCGAGCGGCAGGTGATCCTGGAACAAGTGGCCAGCGACAGCCGACGCTCCATAGAGCTTGCCACCATCCAATACAAGATCGGCAGCACTGATTTGCGCAGCGTTCTGCAGGAGCAGTTGCGGATATATAGCACCTTGATGAGCCTGGTGCAGATACAGGGCGAACGGCTGGCTCAGCGGGTCAATTTATATCTTGCCCTGGGCGGCGGATTTGGCCCACAGGCTGCCAGCGCGGCCGGAGAACAACCCCCTTTACCTGCAACGCCGACCCAACCTGCCACCTGACGTATCCGCGAACTAAAAGGTGTAGCGATCAAGCGAGGAGTGAGCGATGGGCAATAAAACAGCAAAGTCCAAAACGAAAGCAGTCGGTAAACCGGCTGTTGTCGAGGGGGGTAATCTACCCAAACTCAAACGCCGTGACTACGAAAAGGAACTGCTCAAGTTGCAGGCAGAACTGTGCATGGTGCAGGACTGGGTCCAGGCCACCGGGCAGCGCATCATCATCCTCTTCGAGGGCCGCGACGCGGCAGGCAAGGGCGGCACCATCAAGGCGATCACCGAGAAGGTCAGCCCGCGGGTATTCAGGCTGGTGGCCCTGCCGGCGCCCTCCGACCGCGAGAAGACCCAGGTCTATGCCCAGCGCTACCTGACCCATTTTCCGGCGGCGGGGGAAGTGGTGATTTTCGACCGCAGCTGGTACAACCGCGCCGGCGTGGAAAAGGTGATGGGCTTCTGCACAGAGGAGCAGCACCAGAAGTTTCTGGAGATGTGTCCGGCGTTCGAAAAGAACATCATCGTGGACAACGGCATCATCCTGCTCAAATACTGGCTCGAAGTCGGCGACAAGGAACAGGAGCGGCGCTTTCGCGCACGCATCGAAGACCCGGTACGACAGTGGAAGCTCTCGCCCATGGACCTGCCTTCGCGCCAGCGCTGGTATGACTATTCACGCGCGCGCGACCAGATGCTCGACGCCACAGACACCGACTTTGCGCCCTGGCACGTCGTGCACTCTGATGACAAGAAAAGGGCACGCCTGAATCTGATTACCCATCTGCTGGAACAGATTCCCTACGTGCGTCAGCCGCGCGAGAAGGTCAAGCTGCCGAAGCGAAATATGAAAAACGCCTATGACGACGAGGCGACCATGAGCAAACGCCGCTGGCTTCCGGAACGTTACTGAGCCCGTGAAAGAATGGAGAACACGGCAGGATTGTCGGTGTAAGCCATGCTGAAATTATTCCAGTCCTTTTTTGGCGGTGAGAAAAGTCAAAGCCAATACCCCGAGACGCTGATCGAGGCAGCGATCGAGCGTGCCGTGGACGGCACCGACTCGCGGCTGCGGCTCCTTCCCGGTTATCGCAAACGGCTGCGCGAGCCGGTCATCCACGCCATCGATCATGTTGTGGCGCTGGTGGACGACCTGCCCGCAGCGCTGGCGGCGGGTCGCGAAGACTTCAGCGCTGATCCGCGTCTGTCGACCCTGTTTGTTTCTGCTGCACACATGCTGGAAATAATGGGGCGTGACCGCGCACTGGCTGATTTCCAGCGCGGCGATTCCGGTGTTGCCGAGCGGCTTACGGCGCTGTTGATGGCGGAGCGGATCGAGAAAAATGTACTCGGCATGGATGTGGCAGATGGACAGCTGCGGCGTGACGTGGCCCATTTGTCGGTCAGCTTTCGCAACCACCGCCTGGTGGATGTCGCGGACAGCGAGGTGGAAACACGTCGCCAGCTCAAGCGCCGCGCCTTCGACCATCTGCTTTCGCTAGCTTTGGCCCGCATCGCCGAAGTGCGTGCGGAGCGGACCGATCTTGCCCGCCAGCGTGATGTGCTGCGGCACAAGCTGCTCACGCTGGAACGGAGCGGCTGGAGCTTCGAGGCAGAGGAGGGCGCGCTGTCCGAACCCGCCAGTCTGCAGGTTGAGCTGGACGACATCGAGATTGAACTCGAGCGTATGGGATCGGATGCGGGCGTGTTGAACACCCATCTGGATATCGTCGCCGAGCAGCTGGCGCAGGCCGGGCAACTGCTTCAGCGGGAGACCCTCCGCATGCGGCTGGACAGCATGAACATCCAGCGCGATGCACAGGATGTGACCGGACGCGACATCGTTTTGCAGGAGATTCACAATGCCCGTGGACGCAGCAGCGTACTGTTGCTGATTTCCGTTGCGCCTGGCGACCTGCCACCGCGTGAGAATCTTCTGGCCACGGCGCATCGCTATCTGTAGGGCACCCGGCTCCACTGCGGTAAAGAACGGAAGCGGCTCAATCCTGGTTGATGTTTCAATGCTGAAGCGTTCGTCTCGGTGGCCGTTGCCGACCCTGAGGCGGACGTTCAGGCGGTTTGCAGCGACCGTCTCTTGTTCGGCCTCAGCGGTCTTACGCCTAACAAGGCAAGTGCTCCACCGATTGAATTCGCATCCTCTGAGCGGTCATATGCGAATCAGTAAGGCCGTGTGAGCTTACCCATAGTCCCGGCTTCCTCAGCGCTACGCGGCCATCAATGCTTCTATCAGCGCCCGGATCGCCGGGTGGCCGAAATCACGCCCGCCTACGGCCCGATAGGCGATCTGCCCGGTCTTGTCGATGAGGAAGGTGGTGGGCAGGCCGGGGACGCCGTATGCCTTGGATACAGCGCTCTTGCTGTCCAGGAGCAAGGGGAAGGTGGGTGCCGGGTCCAACTGGCCAGTGAAGGCGAACACGGTATCGCCGTCTTCCTGCTGATCGCAGGCCAGAATTTGAAAGGGCTTGCCCTTCAGGTCCAGATACAGCTTTTCCATGGACGGCAATTCACGCCTGCAGGGCGGGCACCAGGTCGCCCAGAAGTTGAGCATCACCACTTTGCCGGAATAGTCGGAGAGCTTGTGGATCTTGCCATCGATGTCCGGCAGGCTGAAATCCGGTGCCGGTCTGGGCGGTTTGACCGGGGCCATTATGTGGGTGAGCGGCGGTTCGGGCAG
>JAAPAA010000080.1 GCA_012274165.1 Thiobacillaceae bacterium | reverse complement strand
GCGCCCAATGGCCAGGCAGTGCTGTATGCCACGGTGCAGGGCGGGCACGGGGTGCTGGGCACGGTGAGCCTGGATGGAAAAACCCGTGCCCGTTTGTCAGAGTCGGGCGTCGATGCGCGTGAGCCCGACTGGGGCCCATGAGCACTTATTACTTATCCCATCACTAATTCGTTAACTGGAGAGATCAACATGAACAAGATTTTTGGCGTAGTCCTGCTGGCCCTGACCCTTGCAGCATGCAGTACCAAGGGCACCCAAGCCACCGTTGAGGATCGCACGGGGGGCACTTCGACGCAGACAGCCGCTGGCGCGGGCGACGGCAAGCCTGCTGGCAGCGGAGCCGAAACCACCGGGGTGGGCACGGCTGGAGTGGCAGGCAGCTCGCTCGACGGCAGCGGCAGCTACGCGGGCGATCCGCGTAAAAATCCGGCCAGTCCTTTATCCAAGCGCAGCATCTATTTTGATTTCGACAGCTTCGTGGTGAAGGCTGAATACAACCCGGTGCTCGAGGCGCATGCCGCGTATCTCATGTCCAAGCGCGACGCGCACGTGATTTTGCAGGGTAACGCCGACGATCGGGGGAGCCGTGAATACAACCTGGCGCTGGGGCAGAAGCGTGCCGAAGCGGTGCGCAAGGCGCTGGTCGCGCTGGGGGTGTCCGATGCGCAGCTGGAGGCGGTGAGCTTCGGCGAGGAAAAGCCGCGCAGCGAGGGCGATACCGAGTCCGCCTATGCCGAGAACCGCCGCACCGATGTGGTGTATGGCGACGAGTAAAGCGTGATGAAGCGGGGTTGGGGTTTGATTTTCGCGGCGCTGGTGGCAACGTCAGCGCTGGTTCAGCCAGTGTGGGCGGCGGATACGGCTGAACTCAGCCGGCAGGTCCAGGCCTTGCAGCAGACAGCGAGCGCGCTGGAGGCCCGTCTGGACAAGCTGGAAAGCGAGATCCAGAAAAACCAGAACATGCTGGGCATGCTGAATGAACTCGAGTCGCTCAAGGCCGAGGTTGCCAAGATGCGCGGTCTGACCGAAGTCCAGGCGCACCAGCTGGATACGCTGGACAAGCGGCAAAACGATTTGTATGCCGACCTCGATCAGCGTCTGACCGAACTGTCCAAAGAAGCCAAGGTCGTGTCGATGGTCGCACCTGTGCCACCTGCAGCAGCGGTTGCCGCTGCATCGCCGCCCGATACCCAGGCTGAAACGGTGGCCTACGAGGCTGCACTCAAACTGTTTCGTGAGAACAATTACAACGGCGCGATTGCCGATTTCAAGACGTTTCTGAAAACCTATCCTGACAGCGCACTGGCGCCCAATGCGCAATACTGGGTGGGCTATTCGCATTACGCGTTGAAGGATTACAAGTCCGCGCTGGCGCACCAGCAAAAACTGGTGGCGATTTATCCTGACAGCGCCAAAGTGCCCGATGCATTGCTTAATGTTGCAGCGAACCAGATTGCGCTGAACAACCTGGCCGGGGCGCGCAAAACGCTTGAAGGATTGATCGCCAAGTATCCCGGCACGCCTGCTGCGACCCAGGCGAGCCGCCGGCTGGCCGCCCTTAAATAAATAATAGCGATGCCCGATTCGCTGACGCTTCGTTTAACCGAAGTATTCCTGTCCTTGCAGGGTGAAACCAGCCGCGCCGGTTTGCCGACGGTGTTTGTACGGTTAACAGGCTGCCCGCTGCGTTGCCGCTGGTGTGATACGCCGTACAGTTTTCAGGGCGGTGAAACCGTCACCCTGACGTCGCTGCTGGCGCGGGTGGCAGATTGCGGGGTGCCGACAGTGTGTGTGACCGGCGGCGAGCCGCTGGCACAAAAAAATTGCCAGGCTTTGCTGACTGCGTTGTGCGACGCCGGGTATTCCGTGTCGCTCGAAACCAGCGGCGCGCTCGATGTTTCCAACGTGGACCCGCGGGTGTCGCGCATCGTTGACATCAAGGCGCCGGAATCGGGCGAAGAGGCGCGCAACCGCTGGGAGAACCTCGCCCACCTCACGCCACAAGATGAGATCAAGTTCGTGCTGGCCAATCGCGCCGACTATGACTGGGCGCGCGAAGTCATCCAGGCGCAACAGCTTGCAAAGGTCTGCCCCATTCTGTTTTCGCCGGTGCAAAGCGAACTGCAACCGGCACAGCTGGCCGACTGGGTGCTGGCCGACCGGCTGCCGGTGCGGATGCAGGTGCAACTGCACAAAATCCTCTGGGGCAACACGCCGGGGAAATGAAACCTGCCGTCATTCTGTTATCGGGCGGGCTGGATTCCGCCACCGTGCTGGCTATCGCGCGCGAAGCCGGGTACGCCTGCCATACCCTGAGCCTGGATTACGGCCAGTGCCACAATGCCGAACTGGCTGCGGCTGCGCGGCTGGCCAGGCAACTGGGCGCCGTCGAGCATCGCGTGCTGCGACTCGGCCTGGGTGACTTCGGTGGCTCGGCGCTGACCGATGCCTCCATCGCCGTGCCCGAAACCCCTACCAGCGGCATCCCGGTAACCTATGTGCCGGCGCGCAACACGGTGATGTTGTCCCTGGCGCTGGCCTGGACCGAAGTGCTGGGCGGGCGCGACATCTTCATCGGCGTCAACGCGGTGGACTATTCCGGCTACCCCGATTGCCGCCCCGAGTTCATCGCGGCCTTCGAACACATGGCCAATCTGGCCACCCGGGCTGGAGTCGAAGGCGCCCAGTTACGGGTGCATGCGCCGCTGCAATATCTGTCCAAGGCCGAAATCATCCAGCGTGGTATCGCACTGGGCGTGGACTACGCGCAAACCGTGAGCTGCTATCAAGCCGACGCAGAAGGCCTGGCCTGCGGACGCTGCGATTCCTGCCGCCTGAGACGCGAAGGCTTCCTCGCCGCCGGCATCCCCGATCCGACGCGGTACGCTCACGCTGCGGACTGTTGATCCGGTCAGCAAATATTATTGCCGTCATACCGCCGTCTGCCGGTATCCAGAGGCGCGCATGCGTGCCCAATTTTTAACTTCCGGGCCAGCCCGAAATGGCGGAGTTAATTCTGTTCCCCTGCAGTCTCAATAAACGCGAGTCCGGATTGACTGGACTAGCCTTAATGGTACTTATTATCCAGCCAGGCCTCCACGCGAACGCATTAAGATTCAGCTGTCTAGCCGAGCCCTTCCGGCCACGCCGCTTACCTGTTCCCGAGGATAAATAGACGCATGACCTACGCAGATTTCGCAAGCGCACAATCGTATTTTCTGTGGTCGACCTTCGCGATTGCCCTGATCATGGGCGCCGTGGTCAACAAGACCAACTTCTGCACCATGGGCGCGGTTTCCGACTGGGTCAACATGGGCGACACTGGACGCCTGCGTGCCTGGATGCTGGCCATCGCGGTTGGCGTGCTGGGCGTAACGGTTCTGGAAGCCGCCGGGCTGGTGAACGTCTCCAGCACCTTCCCGCCCTATCGCCAGACCAACCTCGTCTGGCTCGAAAACGTGTTCGGCGGCGCGCTGTTCGGCATCGGCATGACACTCGCCTCCGGTTGCGGCAACAAGACGCTGGTCCGCATCGGTGGCGGCAACCTCAAGTCGGTCATGGTGCTGCTGGTCATCGCCCTGATTGCCTACTTCATGGTCAACCCATTCCCCGGCAGCGACAAGACCCTGTATTCCACCCTGTTCTATCCGTGGACCAACCCGGCTGCGGTCGCGCTCTCCACCAACCAGGACCTCGGCGCCATGCTGTTTGCCGACAACGCGGCCACCGGCCGCAAGGTGGCGGGGGGCGTCATCGGCGTCCTGCTGCTGGCATGGGCCTTCAAGTCGGCCGATTTCCGCAGCAGCTTCGACAACATCCTGGGTGGCCTCGTGGTCGGCCTCGCGGTGCTCGCCGCCTGGTATGTCACCAGCAACGTCCTGGTGAATGCAGACGGCGATGTGCTTTCGCTGCAGGCTTACGTGCAGGACTGGGATCTGTATGCGCCGGCTGATGCAGTCCGGCCTGCCGCCGCCGGCCCGCTCGCTGCGCAGTCCTTCACCTTCATCAACCCCATGGGGCAAACCCTCGGCTACGCGGTGAGCGGTTTCAACCACACACTGCTCACCTTCGGCATCATGGCGCTGGCGGGCGTGGTCGCCGGCTCCCTGCTGTGGTCGCTGGTTTCGCGGAGCTTCCGTATCGAGTGGTTCGCCTCCGCCCGCGACTTCGTCAACCACCTGATCGGCGCGATTCTCATGGGCTTCGGTGGCGTGCTGGCGATGGGCTGCACCATTGGCCAGGGCATCACCGGCTTTTCAACCCTGGCGCTGGGTTCCATCCTCACCCTTATCGCCATCGTGCTCGGCAGCGCGCTCACCATGAAAGTGCAATTCGCCGTGATGATGCGGGCGGAAGGCTAAGTGCCAGAATCGGCCCGGAACGATAACGCGCCTTCAAAAAACCGTCATAAGCCTTTACCCGGGCATACCGCTTCGGCTATAATTTCGCGCTTTCACGGATAGGGCTTCAGCCAACAGGCTTGAGTCAAATTCACGGGTCGGTAGCTCAGCCGGTAGAGCAGCGGACTTTTAATCCGTTGGTCCCGAGTTCGAATCTCGGCCGACCCACCAGTATCAAAAAGGCTTAGCCGTAAGGCTAGGCCTTTTTCCATTCTTGGCGTGGGGAAAACGTGGAGAGTTGTTGGATGTCGTGATCGACTTGGTTTGGCCGCTTTTGGCAGGATGCCGTATGCGTGCAATGAACCTCAAGTGGGTATTGGCGCAGTTAGACAGGAACCTCCGCACCTCGGCCGATGCAGCCCATCGGAATTGTTTCATTGAATACATCCAACCATCCGATTATGCTGATTCGAGATGGTAGTAATGCGTGATTGAATGTGGATAGTGGGTGCTGGCACGCAGCGTAAACTTGTCTGAGGTCAAATTTATGTCAAACATGATTCTGCTCGGTACGCGCAAGGGTACCGTCATTTTTGATCGTTCGAATTCCGCCTGGATACCCCGGCCCATCGAGCATGCGGGTATACCGGTGTGCTACGCGGCGCGTGACCCGCGTAACGGCACCTTGTGGGCGTCCCTGGATCACGGCCACTGGGGGCCCAAGTTGTCACGTTCACGCGACAGCGGCACGACATGGGAAGACGTGCTGTCCTTGAAGTATCCAGAAGGCGCGCGCTACATCGTCAAATACTTGCCAACGCCGGATTTCGACCCGGAGGCGCCTGTGGGACAGCCCGAGTACAAGGACGCGACCGTATTCAAAATATGGAACCTGGCGTTCGGCACTGCCGGGCAACCCGGCAGGCTGGTTGCCGGCACGATCCCCGGCGGCTTGTTCGTCAGCGATGATGGCGGAGACAACTGGGCGCTCAACCGGCCACTCTGGAACCATGAAAGCCGGGGCGGCAATCTGTTCGCTGGCGAGGCGACAAGCGAGAACCGGTGGAGCGGTACGCCGGCCAGCATCGACTACGGTGTGTTCGAGCCCGGCATTCATTCAATCGTCATTGACCCGCGCGATCCACTGCATATGCACGTCGCGGTGTCCTCCGCCGGCGTGCTGGAGACCACCGATGGTGGACACTCCTGGAGGGGACGCAATCGCGGCATGCTGAACGATTACATGCCGAATCCGGAATCGGCGTGGGGGCACGATCCGCATTTCGTGGCCGGATGTCCGGGGCAGCCGGCGCATCTCTGGCAACAGAACCACTGCGGTGTGTTTTATAGCGATGACGGCGCGATACAATGGAAAAAAGTCAGCATGCCCGATGCCGGCGTGCATTTCGGCTTCCCCATCGCTGTCGACGCGCATGACGGGCGTACCGCATGGGTCGTTCCCGCGCGCGCCGACTCGGAACGCATGGCGATCGGCGGCGGCTTATGCGTCGCGCGAACCACGGACGGCGGGCAATCGTGGCAAACCTTCCGCAGCGGCCTGCCACAGGAAAACGCGTATGACATCGTGCTGCGGCATGGCCTCGACGTATCCGGCGATAGCCTGTGTTTCGGCAGCACCACCGGCAACGTCTACCTGTCAGAAGACCGCGGCGAAACCTGGCGATGCCTGGGCCACCACTTCCCGCCGGTGTATTCGGTTCGATTCGGCTTAGCGACATGCCCACGGTGGAAATGACCCGGCATCTGTACCGCTTCTTTCCGGCACTCGAAAACCGCACGATACGGGTGCCGGCCGGCTCGGTAGCGGACGTCCTGCGCGCGGTTGACGAACTGGCCCCGGGATTCTCCGATTACGTGCTCGACGAACATGGCGCACTGCGCCGACATGTCAATATCAGCCTCAACGACACCATCGTGATCGATCGAAAAACCCTCTCTGATCGCGTGCCTGAGGATGCGACCCTCTACATATTCCAGGCGCTGAGTGGGGGGTAGGTACTTGGGTCAGCCATCACCCGTGGCGTATGCGACGGGTTGCCCCTCCGCTTATTCCAGGCTGTCCAGCGGCTGCGGTGCGCCGATGAAATAGCCCTGCACGCAATCGACCCCCATTTCGACCAGGGTGTTGAGGAAGTCGGGGTCTTCGATGAAGCCGGCCACGGTCTTGATGCCGAGGAAGCTGCCGGTTTCCAGTATGGAACGCACCAGCGCTTCGTCGATCATGCTGGTGCCGATTTCGCGTACCAGGTTGCGGTCGATTTTCAGGTAGTCGAGCTTCATGCTCTTCAGGCTGGTGTATGAGCTGCTGCCGATGCCGAAGTCGTCGAGGGTGAAGCGGCAGCCGTGGCGCTGCAGTTGGCGCATGAACAGTTGGGTCTGGGCGTGGCCTTCGACCGCATCGGCTTCGCTGATTTCGAAAATGAGCTGGTCGCCGGGGAGGTCGCCGCGCGCCAGTTCCGCCAGCAAAAATTTCAGGAACAGCGGATTGGTAACCGATTGGCCGGACAGGTTGATCGACAGGCCGCCAATGGTCGCCAGGCTGTCAGTGTGGCCGCGCATCCAGTGCAGGACGGTTTTCACCACCCAGCGATCGATCTCGGTAATGCGTTGCAGGCGTGCGGCGACGTCGATCAGGTCGCGCGTGGCGATGGCGCGTTCGCTATGTGCGCTCGGATGCAGCAGCACTTCGTAATACAGCGGGGTGCGTGCAGCGTCTGCCGCGGCCACCACCGGCTGGCAGTTGAGGCTGAGCTGGTTGCTGGCGAGGATGGCGGTCAGTTCGTGCGCCCATTGCGCCAGTGCCAGCACGCCACTGTCGTTGACTTCGCTGCTGTATTGCACCACCGCCTGCCCGGATTCACGGGCGCGGGCGCTGGCGGCGTTGGCGTTGTCGTAATACGTTTCAGGGCTGATGCAGTCGCTGACCCACATGAGTCCCGCCGCCATCTGCACGTGGTAGCGCATGCCATGAATTTCCTGCGGCTGGGCGGTCAGGGTGCGCAGCAGCGTTTCGGCCTGCTCCTGGGCGGCATCGGCATCGGCGGCCTCGATCCAGAATGCGAGGCCGGATTCGCCGGCGCGCGCCAGCTGGGCGCTGGCCGGCAACAGCGTGGGCAGCAGTTGGGAGAGTTCGCGCAGGATGGGCGTGCGGACGTCGCTCGCTGCCGCCTCGCCGGCCGGGTTGAGGATGTCGAACTGGATGACGCCGATGGCATAGCCACCCCCAGTTTCCTGGTTGCGTAGCCAGGCACGGCGGATCGCGCGGAAGAAACTCTTGCGGTTGGCAAGGCCCGTGGCGGAATCGTGCGAGGCCTGCCACAGCAGGTCGCGTTGCATTTTCTGGATCATCGCGCTGTAGGATCGATCCATCAGCGGCAACTCCAGGTCTTCGGTCCATTGCGCTTCGCCGTCTTCCAGCGATTGCAGCAAATCCGGTCGCTTGAGGTCGAGTTTTTTGATGCCGCGATAGTTGGCGAACACGTACACGTGCGGCTGGTCGCCGATCCAGATCAGGTTGAGCGGGGTGTCCTGCGACTTGAATTGCAGCCAGTCGCCGACGCGCAGACGCTCGGCCAGATTGTCCTGCACGTCGGTGAGCGGCTCGCTGGCCGCGTCGATCAGGCGGGCGCCGATTGCGGTACGCGGGTGTTGCGCCTTGTCGGTTTCGAACAGCGCCGTGGCGAGCTGGTCGACGATGCGGTCCTGCGCGAATTTGTCGGCGCATACATGCGTGAGTTCCTGGTCGATCCGTTGCAGCAAGGCCTGGATTTCGTTGGCCGTCGGCGGTTCGACGAGTTCCGGATCCAGCCAGCCACACAACTGCCGCAGCACCTGCCATGCCTCGCGTGCCTCGTCGCTGTCGATGCCATGGCGCATTTCCGCGATGAACAACACATTGCGCCAGCCGCCGTTCAGCAATTCGATCACGGCGTTGGGCACCGGGTGGGTGTCCAGCCGCGCCAGCAGCTCGCGCAGGATACGTTGCTTGGCGATCTCGGCGTTCTGGCGGCCTTCGCACATTTCCTGCAGCCGGAATACGCGCGCGGCACGTTCATTCAGCAGCGGCTTGACCACGCGCTCGAGCTGGGTGCGCGCTTCTTCGAATACGCCCGGATTTTTGTCGGCTTCGGCGTTGATGCGGTCGGTCCAGCGGCTCATCAGCCGCATCAGCCGCGCATCGCTGATTTTGCCGTCGTCGCCCGCCACCATGCTGATGCGGTCGAGCGTGTTCAAGACCTTGTGCGCCGGATGGCTGGGCGAGTTCAGGAATTGCGGGTCGGACATTGCCAGCTTGATGAGGCTGGTTTCCAGTTGCTGGAAAAACGGCCGCATGCCTTCGCTGACCGACTTTTCGGCGTGCATGGTGTCGAAGAGCGCGCCGAACATGTCAACCGAGCGTTGCATCTCCTGCGTGACAGCAGGCGGCAATGCGCCAGCCGCAGCCAGCCGTTGCAACACCGGCGAATGCGCTACGCCGGGCATATTCATTGGCATCGCTTGACTGCCCGCCCCGGCAGGCTGCGCGTAGCCACTTTGACCTGTCTGTGGCGCCGGGGCGCCCGCGGGTACGGCGGCGCCAGGCGCTGCGTTGCCTTGGTTGCGCTGGCCACCCTGGTTGCCCTGGAAAAAATCCATCAAGGAGCTGGTTATGCGGCTGAGCGTACCTTGTTGGGGCGGCGTGCCGGGCGCGCCTGTTTCAGCTTGTGCGGGCTGATGGTCGTTTGACGCGGTGGGCAGGGGCGGCGGTGTTGGGGCGGTTTGCTGCTGCCTGGTTTCGGCCTGCGAAATCGGCAGCATCGCCAGCAATTCCGCATACAACGGAGCCAACTGGTCGGACAACATGTCGCGCAAGGTGACATAGGCCACCTGCCGCGCGCGTGCCGATACCGGAACATCCTGCACCGCGCTGCGGAAAGCATGGCCGATGACGCCGGGGCCGAACGGGTTGGTGCTGTGGTCGCAGGCAAAGCCAAATAATTGGCCGATGCGCGGCTCGATATCGGCCAGTTGCTCCTGGAACTGCTCTTCCAGCTTGTGGGCTTCGGTCGAGGTGGCGAGCCAGTCCTCAAAATCCAGTTCGTCAACCAGTGCCAGGCCGCCGTCGCTGGAACCCGATTTGATCTGGGGCTGAACGGCATGGGTCTGCTTCAGCGTGTCCATCACCTGCTGCACAAAGCGGTTTTGCACCATTGCGGCGTGCTGGCTGAATTCGTGCATCGCACTCAACAATCCGCTGTGTTCGGCAATGCCGGAGGCCTGCAGCGCAGCCGCGCTGAGCTTGTCGCCCAGCACCCGCATCAGCTGGTCGTGCGCCTGCAGCAGGGCTTCGTTCAACAGCGTAGTGCTGGCTTGACGCAGGTGCGGGAATGCCTCCGAGGTGGGCAGCGCGGCAAGTTTCTGGCGGTGACTCGCCATGCGCAGCTTTTGCAGCGCGCGTAGCGCATCGAGCGGCTGACGGATGAAGGAGACGCCCACGCCGAGCGGACTCAGCCGTTGGAGCCGCGCGGGCACCTGGAAGTTGGCGGTGGCGTTGCTCGACGCCGAGGTGAAGACGATTTCGACTTCAGCATTGGCGCGTTTGGCCAGGGCCGCGATCGCCGCTTCTGGATTGGTGAATTTAAGGAACAGTCCGCCTACGCAGAAATCGCGAATTTCGCAGGCGATTTCGGTATGCCCGGCTTGCGTGATGATGGCCGCCTGAGAAACCTGAAAACGCTTGTCGCGCCGCAGATCTTGTCCGCTGTGCTGGCTATCGATGCTGTTATCCATCATTCCCTCTGTCTCGCTTTGGTTTGCCCGGATTATAGGGCGGGCAGCCGGGATGATGGGATGCCATGCAAGTGCGGTTGTCGCAGGTCGGTGGGTTTTGATAGACTGATGAGCATGAACCCGGCCACGCTGACCTTTTTTAGCTGCTTTTATCCCACGCCGCAGGCGGTCGGGAGGCGCTGAGACGAACAGCAACGCCTTAACGAAACCGCCAGCCCGCTGGCGGTTTTTTGTTTAAGCCGGATATTTCATGAAATGTCCGGCTTAAGCTGCCGCAGAAATCCAGGAGCCACACCATGACGACCACCCGCACCGACGACACCCGCATCGAGCAAAGCGGTGAACTGCTTGCCCCGATGCAGATCATGCGGGAACTCCGCGCCAATGAAACCGTACTGGCCCACGTCGCGCATGCGCGCAGCGCCATTCACGACGTGCTGCGCGGCGCGGATGACCGTCTGTTCATCATCGTCGGGCCGTGCTCGATCCACGACCCGGTTGCGGCGATCGATTATGCGAAGAAGCTGAAGCCGCTGGCCGACGAACTCGCCCACGATCTGGTCATCGTCATGCGCGTGTATTTCGAAAAACCCCGTACCACCGTGGGCTGGAAAGGCCTTATCAACGACCCGCATCTCGACGAGAGCCACGACATCAACGAAGGCCTGCGGCTGGCGCGCAAGTTGTTGCTGGACATCAACACAATCGGCCTGCCCTGCGCCACTGAATTCCTCGACCTCATCTCGCCGCAATACATCGCCGATCTGGTGGGCTGGGGCGCGATTGGCGCGCGCACCACCGAATCGCAGTCGCATCGGCAGCTGGCGTCCGGCCTGTCGTGCCCGGTGGGATTCAAGAACGGCACCGATGGCAGCCTGAGGATTGCGGTCGACGCGATCAAGGCCGCAGCCGCGCGCCACCACTTCATCTCCATCACCAAATCGGGCCACGTCGGCGTGTTCAGCACCTCCGGCAACGAAGACACCCATGTCATCCTGCGCGGCGGCAAAACGCCGAATTACGACGCCGCCAGCGTCCATGCCGCCTGTGCCGAGCTGGCTGCGGCAGGCTTGCGCCAGCAGGTGATGGTTGACTTCTCACACGCCAACTCCAGCAAGCAGTACCAGCGCCAGATCGACGTCGGCGCCGACGTCGCCGCGCAAGTGGCGGGCGGCGACACCCGCATCATCGGCATGATGATCGAAAGCCATCTGAACGCCGGGCGCCAGGACCTCATCCAGGGCCAGCCGCTGGAATACGCCAAATCGATCACCGACGCCTGCATCGGCTGGGACGACACCGTCCCGTTGCTGCGGATGCTGGCGGATGCGGTGAAGAAACGCCGGCTGACGGTGCCGGCGGACGAAGAATAAGACGCCACTTCAGTCACGTTCTTCCGGTTTTTCTATAGGGCGCGTCGCGCATCTGCGTTAAAATGCGCGTGGCGGGTCTCCCCGCATGGCTATATCGTGAATCGGGTCAGGTCCGGAAGGAAGCAGCCACAGCGATTGATGCCAGTGCCGGGGGTAAGGCTCGCCATTCCAGGCTGCAATCCGACGGATACTGCGTTGTTCGCGCCTTGCCGTACTCACTGTACTGTCTGCGGCGCGACGCCTTGTCTCCGTCGGATTGCAGCCCGGAATGGTTCCCGCCTTCTTACATAACCCATGACTGATCTCTTCGGCGAATCTGCTTCTCCCGCACTGGCGCTGGCGCGCAAGTGGCGCCCGCGCGCGTTTGCCGATCTCAAGGGGCAGGAACATGTGGTGCGGGCGCTGTCGAATGCGCTGACGCAAGGACGGCTGCACCATGCCTATCTGCTGACCGGCACGCGCGGGGTGGGCAAGACCACGCTGGCGCGGATTCTGGCCAAATGCCTCAACTGCGAAACCGGCGTCACCGCCACGCCATGCGGCGTGTGTTCGGCCTGCACGCAGATCGACGCCGGACGGTTTGTCGACTTGCTGGAGCTCGACGCGGCGTCGAACACAGGCGTCGACAACATGCGCGAAGTGCTCGACAACGCGCAATACGCGCCGACGGTGGGGCGCTACAAGGTCCACATCATCGACGAAGTGCACATGCTGTCGAAACCGGCGTTCAACTCCATGCTGAAGACGCTGGAAGAACCGCCGGCGCACGTGAAGTTTATTCTCGCTACCACCGACCCGCAGAAGATTCCGGTAACGGTGCTCTCCCGTTGCCTGCAGTTCAACCTGAAGCCGATGCCGCCCGCGCTGGTGGCGCAGCACCTGGGCGAGGTGCTGGAACAGGAACAGGTCGTCTCCGAACCGGGTGCGCTGAACCTGCTGGCACGTGCTGCG
>JAAPAA010000079.1 GCA_012274165.1 Thiobacillaceae bacterium | reverse complement strand
TTTTGAACGTACGTTGAAGCTAACGCAGTATGACGTCACTCCCTGGGGCGCTGCCCCAGACCCCGCCCTCGCCGTGAGGCAGATGCCGGGGATGATAGAACCCATCCCCGGCAACTGCCCGGAGCGTCGGTACCCTGCAGGGCGTCAAGGGGCTTTCGCCGGCATAAACGGGCCGATGAGGCCGGCCCATTTATTCCACGGTCCCCTTGACCCCCTTCCGGGTACAAAGGCAGTGGCGGCGGGAGGACGTTGAACGTGGCTACGCGTTGAGGGGTAGTTGGCCTTGCCGTAGGAAACGGTGCAATTTGCGGCAGGTCGAGTCGAAGGATCGCTGTTCTTCCTCTGATGCGCGATGAGAGAGCATTGGCCCACCCTCGTCGTCAATCGCGTTGGCAATCAAATCGGCGATGGGCCGCTTTCTGAGTGTCGGCGTCTCCCCGAGTTGGCCGATGAGTTCGCCCCCCAGCAGCCAAAGGTTGTCTCGGTGCAAGCGCCGCGTCTTGGGAGACAGGCCGCAGGTCAGCAGGTGCCGCAGAAAGGGTTTGAAGCACGCCACGATTTGTTGGCCAGGCAGTTCATCGCGGTCTTCGTAACACCAACGCTGCGGCCATTCCGACAGATCCGGGCAAAGTCCATTCCAATAGAGGTATGAGTCTGAGCGTTTGGTTTTGACTTTCGAATTGCATATCAAAACCGAGGTGGTCTGTGGAGCTTGTGGGCAAAGGGTCGCGCGGTGGATAAGTCGCGGTTTTTTGCGACTTATCCACGGCAAGCGGCCCGGTTCGCTGGCGGTTTTTTGCCAGCGAATTGTCCACAAATCCACAGACCGGGTTTGGGGTGCTTTTATTGAGGATAGATTTCAAGCGGTGTTTTTGGATCGCTTGTTGATGGAAAGAAAGAGCCGTTGCCGAGCTTGATTCATCTGCTCGGCCGCCCCGTTGTCCGACACGGCGCTTGCCGTCGCACGCAACGTATCGAGCGTGATGTTCGGGCGCAGGAACGCGGTCACCTCCGGCACGCTGGACAGCTTCTCGAATGGCGTCATGATCAGGCGCAAGGGGTAGTGCTTGCGCGTTTTGCCTTTCGCGTCCGTGATGGTTTCCGCGAACAGGCAGGGACGGTGGAAGTTGACGTACGGATTCAGCTGTTCGGCACACCAGACATTCACCTCGGCGGCATAGCGCTGCGGGATATGGGCGTAGCCCAGATGTTTGCGGATCACGGCACCGTTCTTGGTTTCGGCCAGGCCGTTGTCGTTGGAATGACGCGGCCGGGATTTCGTGAATTCGGCGGTCAGCTTGTCGAGCATCCGTGCGACCTTGTGGTTGATGTACTCCGAGCCGTTGTCGGCGTGAAAGCCTAGGATACGGAAGGGGAAGCCGGCCAACAAGGCTTCGATAACCGGCAGCAGATAGGCTTCGCTGATCTTCTCGCAGGTGGCGATCAGCTCCCACTGGGTGACGCAATCGACGGCATTGATGTGATAGACGCCCTTGATGCCGTCCTGATCGCCCTGGTGCACGCTGTCGATGCGGATGAAGCCGGGTCGCCCGTCGGGGGCCGGAGCGCGCCGCTCGCCGATCGGAACACCTGTTGGCCGGGTCTTGGTGAACACCCGTCGGCGCTCGGTATAGCCCCGGCGCTGGCGCAGATTGTAAAGATGGCCGACCGAGATCGTCGACAGCCGCGCATAGCGGGTATCGCCATAGACCGTCAGTGCCCGAGCCATGAGGTAGCGCGTCGCCGGGCCGGACAGGGTGTTGTGCAGGCTGTCGGTTTCGGCCAGCAGGGCGACGTCGGCTTCGCTGAAGCGCCGCACAAAACCATGCTTCGGGGCCCGATAGGCTTTCGCCAGTTGGCCGACACGCCGGTAGCGTGCGACCAGTCGCGTCAGTTGCTGTCGGGAGTAGCCCGTCGTTCGCTCCAGGTAGCGCAACACCAGCCCCTTGTCCGCTCGCCCTAGCCGTCCATAGCCAAATCGCTTCAGCACCGCTTCGATGTGACGGTAGCGTTCTTCGTCCTGTCCGCATCCTTGAAACTCGACCTCCGATGTCCCCGCCAGAAATTCCCGTAGCTGGTCCAGTGCGACCAGCTTCTTCTCGTTCATGTCGATCACCATGCCCTGAATGATCGATCCTTTTACCCTCGCTCAGACTCATACCTCGTTGGAAACACGACCCTGCCTTCAGACTCATACCATGTTGGAAAAGACTGGCAATAGACCGCCAGATCGTCATCGACTACGATGGCGTCCGCTTTATTGACGGCTTTTTTTCCATGCAACTCATCACCCTCCTGAATCACTGTCAGCGCTTCCCGGGCTTCGTCTACGAGAAGGCACGCCTGTGCGCACAAGCCAATTCCATCGAAGTCGAGGTCCGCTCGCGCCGCAATTCCCGAGGGATCTGCTCCGGTTGTCAACGACCCGGACCCACCTACGATCATCTGCCCCAACGGCGTTTCGAGTTCGTCCCCTTTTGGGGTTTCATGGTCCTGCTACTGTACTGCATGCGGCGGGTTAGTTGCCAGCGCTGTGGAGTCAAAGTCGAAGAGGTGCCATGGGGCACTGGCAAGCACACGCTGTGCAAGGCCTGCATGCTGTACCTAGCCCACTGTGCGCGCAAGCTGTTCTGGAAAGAAACTGCTCAAAGTTTCCACACCAGCTGGGAGAAGGTTGTCCAGTCGGTGGAGTACGTGGTGCAGTGGGGCTGGAGCACCGTGAACTGGGCACGATCCGCGCAATTGGCGTCGACGAAATCCAGTACGTGTTAATCAATGCCTTGGCGCACGCCGATTATGGCGTTACCGGTATGCGGCTGTTCGTATCCATCCTTTCCGACCGACTGGAGATACAGAACCCCGGCATGCTGCCTTTTGGCATGACACTGGAGGATTTCAAAT
>JAAPAA010000078.1 GCA_012274165.1 Thiobacillaceae bacterium | reverse complement strand
GTGGTAGCGGCCGAGGTAGCTGTTCCACTTGAAGTCCTTGTCGTCGTCGCCCCAGTCCCAGTAGCGTGCCGCGGTGATGCCGTGAATTAGCGCGCGGTAATGCAGAACGGGCAGGTCGAAGCCGCCGCCGTTCCATGAAACGAGCTGGGGGGTATGGTGCTCGATGCTGTCGTAAAACTGCTGGATCAGTTCGGCCTCACCGCTGTCCGGCTCGCCGAGCGACCAGGTTTTGAGCGTGTCTCCGCTGCGTAGCGTGCAGGAAATGGCAACGACGCGATGCAGGTGATGCGGCATGAAGTCGCTGCCGGTTTTTTGGCGGCGGGCGAGCAGGGCCATTTCGGTAAGCTCGGCCTGGGGCAGGGTGCTGATGTCGATGCTGTTGACTGCGGCAAACCCGGTGAAATCGGGAATGGTTTCAATGTCGAAAACCAGGGTGGGGTGCATGGGGTAGGCGCGCGAGCAAAAACCGCCATTTTACGTTACCCGGCAGCGGGTTTCAGCGTTCGGATTGTTTGCCGGTTTATTGCAGGGCGGCGTCGAGCGCCGAAGCAGCGATCAGGGCATCCAGATAAGCTACGGAAATCTGGTGCAGCGGGATGTCCAGTTGCTGGGCATAGGCCGCAAGGGTGTCGACGTCGTTGTTTTCGCAGGCGTGTGCGAGTTGCAGCATGGCGCCCTCAGCCGAATCGTGCGCACTGAGCGCACGCGTGCAGCTCGCAGACAAACCCAGTTTGCGGATGAGGCTTTCCAGTGGCAGCGCCAAGGCGTGGGTGGCGGTTGAGAGCAGCCCGATCTCGAAGGCCTCGGCCGCATTTTCTGCAGACGCGCTTAGCCGGGTGATCTTACCCAGGAACAGCGCGCGCGTGAGTGCGGTAATCGCGTAATGGCGCGAGGCTTCGGTAGGGTGGGTGCCGGTTAGCGCGAGGAGCGCCGCTACGCGGCTGGCGCGTTGCGGGCCCAGCATGATGAGTGCATGGGCCGCCGATTCGGCTGGCCGGCTCATGGCGCCGACCTGAGAGTGGGCGATGGCGAGCAGACGCGGCGCCATTTCCGGATTCAGCTGCAAAAACTGGATAAGGGTATCGAGTGAGCCACGTAGCGCGATACCCAGCAGGTCGAGTTGCAGGGCCAGTTCACGCGTGCTGTCTGCAGGTTGGGTGTCGCCACTGAAGAAACTGCCCTTGAACCAGGCGTGTTCAGGCCAGTCGGCCTGGGTGTGGGCATGACGCACGCCTTCCACGATTGGGCGTGCGGATACGCTGGGTGGAGTGTCGTTGGCATTGCAGGCCAGGTAGCGCCAGGCTGACTCGCTGCCCTTCACGGTTGCGTTGTCGCGGTTGAGCGCAGGGCAGAATGTCAGGCCGGCATCCTGCAGGGCGAGCGCGCGCGCCAGGTGCTGTTCGTTGTCGATGTTGATGCGCCAGACCAGCTGGCGGTGATTGAGTTGCTGCGGGATGTTGCTGAACAGCACGCCTGAGCTGATTTGCACCAGCAAGGGCAGCGTACCCGTCAGCTTGCTTTGCGTGAGCGAATACAGACCGGTTAACAGCATGTCCTCGTCCATTTGCTGCAGCTCGGGCGGCGCGTCGGCTGATGGGGTGCGTCCACGCAGGACCAGTTGATGCGCGACCAGATTGGACGCCGAGTCGAACAGGGGGTCAAACGACAGAAAGCGCGCGCGCAAGGCTTCTTCACGCACCGGTTCGCTGTTGTCGATGCCCAGCATTTGTGTGACGACCACAGGTTGCTCGGATTCGCGGGTATTGATGCCGCCACCGACGATGCGGGGGAGGATGGGATCGTCGTCAGATGTCATGTCGAGCTTGCAAATAGGGGTTGGCTTCATTCTAGCGCGGTGAACCCTTTTTCGCGCGCATCGGTCAAGATACGCAATCGCAATTAGGCGTCGAGGAAATCCCCATGATGAAGAAAAATCGCATGAGCATGCTGGTCGTTGGCTTGATGGCAGCATCGCATGCCGCTTGGGCTGCGCCGCGTGATGAAGTGGTGAGTACGTTATCCGACCAGCATAGTGTGGCGGTGACGATTTACAACGACAACCTTGCGCTGGTGAAGGATGCACGGCGGGTCAAGCTGGATCGCGCGTTTAACCAGCTGGCATGGCGCGAAGTGTCGGCGCAGATGCGGCCGGAAACGGCGCAGTTGCGCAATCTGTCGAATCCTGCCGGGTTTCGCTTGCAGGAGCAGAATTTCGATTTTGATCTGCTGACGCCGCAGACGCTGCTTGAAAAATATGTCGGGCGCGAGCTTGAGGTCGTCAAGGTGAATCCCGCAAACGGCACAGAAACCCGCGAAACCGCCACGGTGTTGTCGACCAATAGCGGGGTGGTGCTCAAATTTGCTGATCGCATCGAAACGGGATTGCCGGGACGGTTGGCTTTTCCGAGCGTGCCCGACACCCTGCGCGACAAGCCGACTCTGGTGATGTCCCTGATCAACCCGACAGCAGGTGAGCAGAACCTGGAGCTGTCCTATCTGACCAGCGGCTTGTCGTGGCGCGCCGATTACGTGGCCGAGTTGACTGCCGACGACAGCCTGCTGGATTTGAATAGCTGGGTGACGCTGAACAACCAGAGCGGCGCGGCGTATCCCAACGCCAAACTGCAATTGGTGGCGGGCGATCTCAATCGGGTGCGCGAGGAGCAGCCCGCACCGCGCGCGCTGATGGCGATGGCCGCCAAGGCGGATAACGCTGCCGAAATGCGACAGGAGTCATTGTTCGAATATCACCTCTACACCTTGCAACGCCCGACGACGCTGGCAGACAACCAGACCAAGCAGGTGGCGCTGATGTCGGCGACGCGGGTGCCGGTGAAGAAGGAATTCTTGCTACAGGGTGCGGATTATTACTACTCGGGGCAAGTCGGCGAGATTGGCCAGAAGCTGAAAGTGGGCGTGTTTGTCGACTTCCAGAACCGGGGCGAAGGGCTGGGCATTCCGCTGCCCAAAGGCGTGATCCGCGTCTACAAGCAGGACAGCGAGGGCAATGCGTTATTTGTGGGTGAGGATCGCATCGACCACACGCCGAAGAACGAAACCGTGCGGCTCAAGCTGGGCGATGCCTTCGATGTGACGGCTGACAAGAAGCAGACTGCTTTTCAGAAACTGGCCGGGACAGGCCGCTACAACTATGTGTTCGAGTCAGCCTATGAAATCGTGCTGAAAAACGCCAAGTCTGAAGCCGTCACTGTCACCGTGCGCGAGCCGATGCCGGGCGACTGGGCGATACTCTCTGAGTCTCACGCGCACAGCAAGGTGGCGTCCGGCACCGCCGAATGGAAAGTGGCGGTGCCCGCCGAGGGGCAGACGACGCTGAGCTACCGGGTGCGCGTCAGGTACTGAGTCCGCGCCGCCGGCGGATGTCGGCGATCAAGCCCTGGGTGGAGCCGTCGTGCTCGCCGACTGCGCGCACCGAACTCAAGGCGGCGCGAATCGGCGGCGCGAGTTGCTTGCCGAGTTCAACGCCCCACTGGTCGAAGCTGTTGATTTGCCACACCATGCCTTGCACGAATATTTTGTGTTCATACAGCGCGAGCAGCATGCCCAGCGTGTGCGGATCGAGCTTCTGGTACAGCAGGGTATTGCTGGGGCGATTGCCGGGGAACACCTTGTGCGGCGCCAGCGCCTTGGCGGCTTCGCGACTCATGCCCTGGGCGATCAGCTCGGCTTCGATCACCGCGCGGGACTTGCCCTTGAGCAGCGCCTCCGATTGCGCCATGCAGTTGGCCAGCAACCATTCATGCTGGTCCGCCAGCGGCGTGTGATTCACCGCCGCCATCAGGAAATCGGTGGGGATCAGCCGGGTGCCCTGGTGGATCAGCTCGAAAAATGCGTGCTGACCGTTGGTGCCGGGCGCGCCCCAGACGATGGGGCCGGTGTTGTAGTTGACCAGTTTGTTGGCACGGTTGACGTTCTTGCCGTTGGACTCCATGTCCAGCTGCTGCAGGAAGGGCACCAGCAGGCGGAGTTGTTGGTCGTAGGGGAAAATGCCATGGGTATCGGTGCCCCAGAAGTTGGCGTACCAGATGCCCAGCATGCCGAGGATGACCGGCATGTTGGCTTCCAGCGGCGCTTCCTTGAAATGGATGTCCATCGCGTGGGCGCCTGCCAGCAGCGCCTGGAAGTTGCCCCAGCCGATTTGCAGCGCGATCGACAGGCCAATGGCCGACCACAGCGAATAGCGCCCGCCTACCCAGTCCCAGAAAATGAACATGTTGTCCGGGTCGATGCCGAAGGCTTCGACGGCTTCCGCGTTGGTCGACAGCGCCACGAAATGACGCGCGACTGCCGCCGGTGCGCGCAGCGCGGCGAGCAGCCAGGCTTTGGCCGAATTGGCATTGGCCAGCGTCTCCAGCGTGGTGAAGGTTTTTGAGGCGACGATGAAGAGCGTGGTTTCGGGATTGAGATGTTTGAGCGTAGTGGCCAGATGCGAAGGATCCAGATTGGAAACGAAATGCACCCGCACGCTTTCCAGCGCGTAATGGTCGAGCGCCGCGCACACCATCGCCGGGCCGAGATCCGAACCGCCGATGCCGATGTTGACCACGTCGCGGATC
>JAAPAA010000077.1 GCA_012274165.1 Thiobacillaceae bacterium | reverse complement strand
CGCGCTCTGGCTGGTGGTCCTGCTGGCCGCGCCGGTCTTGCTGGCGGGCCTGTTCACCGCATTCGTCATCAGCGTGTTCCAGGCCGCCACCCGCATCCTCGAACACACCCTGTCCTTCGTCCCCAAGCTCATCATCATGCTGCTGGTGCTGGCCCTGTTAGGCAGCTGGATGGGCGGACAACTGGTCGAGTTTGCGCGCACCATGCTGACCGATTTCCCCAGCCTGGTTGAATGACCGCCATGCCCCTGGCCGAAGCGAGCCTGGCAGCCTGGTTGTTCGCCTTCGCCCGCCTCGCCGGGTGGGCGCTGTTCGATCCGCTCATGGGTCGCCTGCCGCTGCTGCTGCGCCTGTTGATCGCCGCCGTGCTGGCCGCCGTGTTAAGCCCGGGTTTGGCGATCCATGCAGTCGAACCCTTTAGCGTGCAAGGTGTACTCGCCTTGAGTCTGGAAGTCGCGTGGGGCGCGGCGCTGGCGCTGTGCGTATGGCTGGTGTTTGCGGCGATGAGCGCGGCGCTGCTGTGGACCGGCCACACCGCCACCGGCGGCCTGCTGAACCTGACGCCCGATCAAGCCGCCCCGGCAGACGCCGCCTGGCGCGCCCTGGCCGGGTGGCTGGCCGCGCTGGCGTTTCTGGGCGGCAGCGGCCATCTGCTGGTGGTCGATGCCTTGCGCGACAGTTTTACCGCGATGCCCGTTGCAATGTTGCCGGCGGCAGCCGACCTGCGCCAGCTCGCTGAAGCGGGTAGCTGGCTGTTTGCCACCGGCGTGCAACTGGCCTTGCCCCTGCTGGCGCTGGCGTTGCTGATCCAGCTGGCGTTCGGCATCGTCGCGCGCACCACGCCGGGGCTGGACATGTTTTCGGTGGGGCTGGGCATCGCCTCGCTCGGCCTGATGGCCGCCTGGGTTTGGGCGGTGCCGCTGATTGCGCAGGGCATGCATCGGGGAATCGCCCAACTCGGCAGCTGGCTGGGCTGGCTCAGATAAAAAAGGATCGGGAATATGGACGCCATCTTGAGCCGTTTGCAGCAACTTTCTGCTACGCCCGAGCACGCCACCAACCTCGAAGCCAGCCTCAGGCAGAGCGTGGCGATGGCCGCCGCGCTGCTCAATGTGAACAACAGCGTCATCGTGTTGTTGAGCCAAGCCGAACCCGGCGAGCCGGGCGAAGCCATGCTCAAGGTGTTTGCCATCGGCGCAGACCACAGCGTGAGCGTGGGCAGCGAGCCGCTGAAGCAGCATGCGCACGTGCTTGAGCAGGTAACCGCTGCCGGCGCAGCGTGCCTGATCGGCAAGCTGAGCAAGGCCGCCTTGCGGCGCATCGGGCATCGGCAGCCGGACGCTTTCAACAGTCTGGTCGCCGCTCCCATACTCATCAACAACAAAATCGTCGGCATCCTCAGCGCAAGCGGACACAAGCTGAATCGCCCGTTCGAACAGAGCGATCTGGAATGGATCGGCATGATCGGATTGCTGGTCGGTAAATCCATGCAGGTGGTCCAGCTGCAAAACGTGCTGTCGTCGCGCTTTGCCCAGCTGGCGCTGGTGCGCGAGGCCAAGGCCAATCTGGGGGTGGCGCTGGAAAAAGCCGTGGAAAACCCGGATCAACTGGCGCGGATTCTGGCGAAGTCGTTTTTTCGCGAAATGACCACCACCGGCTTCACCACCAGCCAGATCATCCAGGCCTCGTCGGAAATCATTGCCCAACTCTCCAGCAGCCTGAACCGTCACAGCAAGCGCCTGGAAAAACCCAAAGGCAAGGGCGCTTGAGATCCAATCATTGATTCGACACAGGAGCGCGCAATGAAACACGGAGTCATTTTATTGGTCGCCGGATTGGTCGTGACAACGCCTGCCCTGCCATTCGACTGGAACGCGACGCTGAAGGGCGCGATGGATCAAGCCAGTGGCCAGCCTGCAGGCAGCGCTGCCAGTCCCGGCATTGATGCCTTATCCAACGCCGACATCAACGCAGGGCTGAAAGAGGCGCTGACGCGCGGGGCTGATTCCGCTGTTGCGCAACTGGGCGTCAAGGATGGTTTTTACGGCAATCCCGCGCTCAAAATCCCGCTGCCGAAAAACCTGCAAAAAGCCGACAAGGCGCTGCGCATGTTCGGCATGGACAAACAGGCCGACGAGCTGGTGCTGGCAATGAACCGTGCCGCCGAGGCTGCCGTGCCCCAGGCCAAGAGCTTGCTGGTCGATGCGGTGAAAAATATGACGCTGCAAGATGCCCAAGGCATCCTGACCGGCGGCTCAACCTCGGCCACTGATTTTTTCCGCACGAAAACCGAAACGCAACTCACAGAACGTTTCGGCCCCATCGTCAAGTCCATCACGGATAAAACCAGCCTGGCGCAGCAATACAACCGCTACGCCGGACAGGCTGCGCAGTTCAATCTGGTCGATAAAAACCAGGCCAGCGTCGAACAGTACGTCACCCAGCAATCGCTCGATCGTCTGTATCGCCTGATCGGCGAGAAGGAACAGGCCATCCGCGCCAACCCGATGCAGGCGGGCAGTAATTTGCTGAAGCAGGTTTTTGGCGCAGTGAAGTGAGCGGTGCGGGTGTTTTCGGCCAAGAGTTGAGGGTCAAGCGGAGTAGCACAACCGTCTCTTGTTCGGCCTGACCGGCCGTTGAGGGCTTGCTGCTTGGGCAACCGCACCTCTTCGCATTGCGGCCGTTCGAACATTCCCAGCGAAAAGTCTGTGGTGAGAGGACTGAGCGGCTGCTTATCGAAAATTGCTACTCACCCTGTCGACCCAAAACCGGCCTGTGAGATTTCTCGAAGCGGCCGTTGAACGTCCGGCTTCATGCGCGTGCTGCTTGCGGCGCGTCGCTCTGCAAGCTATGGTTGGGCGGCCTATCCAAAGTAACAGTTATGCGGTGGCCACCACGATGTACGCAAACATCGGAAAGGTAACGGCCTCAGCATCTCGGTACCTGCGGACGACTGGCTCAACTTCTACTCGAACCGCCTCGAGAAGTGCTGCCCTCGCCGGCGCTTGCAGTTTGGCAAAGGCCGGCACCGCCGCCGCTGAACTGATCACGGCAAGCGGCACAAAGTGCTCCGGTTCGGGGAACCGGACCGTGGTCGATTCGGGGAGAATGTCCACCTTCTTAAATCCCGCCGCCGTAAACACGGTCCGCAGCTCGTCGGCATCGGACAAGGCAAACGGGGTCATGACGGCGGATACCGGTAGCGAGAGGTGACCCGCCACCGATTCCATAAGCGCCTCAAAGACGGGGTGTCGCGTGAGCGCTTGCAAGACGATTATCAAAGCCCGTCCACCGGACGCCAGGACGCGGCGCATCTCGCGCACGGCACCTATACGGTCCGGAACAAACTGTAACCCGTGTTGGCAGAGCACGACGTCAAAGGCGCCATCCGGGAAGGGCAAGGCCATGGCATTTCCTTCTTGCCAATTAATCGTCGCGCCCGATGGCGCAGGGAGGGCACGAGCCACAGCAAGCATTGCCGGGTTCATATCGAGTGCGGCCACCTGCCCGTCCGTCCCAACCGATGGTGCTGCCTGGCGCGCAACAATGCCCGTCCCGCATGCCACGTCAAGTACCCGCTCCCGTGATTGGGGGGCGGCATGGCGGAGCAGGATGGTGGCCCACGGAAGAAACATGGCAGGGACAAAATAGTGCTCATACGTCTCGGCGGGATTCTTTGGTTGCGATTGGTTCATGGCGTTCTCCCAGTATTCAAAAACGGACAAGCGACGAACACGGTGGCATCGATGGGGCCTCCTCTATGGAAGGGTTATGGCTCACATGATTCTCCCGCTTGACACATATTCAAGATTATTTGTCTTGCATGCAGGCAATCTTACTGGCTTGAGAGAAGTGTGCGCAAAAGGACTTGGGCATCATCATGCCCAACGTCTGCTTTAGTGCCACATGGTCGATGGCCGGGAATGACGGTTCGGCATGTTTCCAGATAATGGACTGTGGTTGATACTGACCTGATCGGACTTCCCCCGCTTCTGTAGACATATTTCAACTTCCAGTTTGAAGTTGCTCGAATGCCAGCGGGCTCAGTTGGTCGAGGTGACTGTGCCTGCGGACTCGATTGTAGAACCCCTCGATGTAATCAAACACATCTGACTTCGCTTCCTGCCTGCTGGCATAGATGCGTCGTTTGATGCGTTCCTTCTTGAGGCTGCTGAAGAAGGATTCTGCGACGGCATTGTCCCAGCAGTTGCCACTTACCGTCTTCTTTTGAGTCTTGGATGGACGAGTCGTCACTTTGAGCGTGCTTGCTAGAACGGTTATTTACAGCGACCCTTTTTACCACGGCATGCGCATTGTTACGGCTTGGTCACGAACCGGTCAGATCGTCAAATCGGTCTACCAAGTTGTAACCCTCAGGATGATCGCGATACGGGCTTTTTGCAAAGCTGTTCACGCCACCTTGCCCAAGGGAATTCTCAAAGCGCGTTGAAGAGGGAACCACCCAAAATCCACCGTCTTAATGGATTGTAAGTATTAAGGCAGATCCGCTCACCGGGTGAAAGCGTTACGGGCGTAGCGCACTGGCCACTTTCGCCAATAAGGTGTCACGATCAAATGGCTTCACAATGAAATTGACCGCGCCGGCCTTGATGCTGTCGCGCACGGCAGCGCCTTCGCTGTTTCCCGTCACCATGATCACCGGCACTTTTGCAAACTGCGGCATGGTCTTGAGGCGACGCGTAGTTTCTATGCCGTCCAGATCCGGCATCATGATATCCATGAGGATCAGGTCTGGTTGCATCTTGCGCAAGATGTTCAATGCTTCAACTCCGCCGCCGGCAAATACCAGGCGATAGTTCTCTGCCGCAAGCAACGTGTTCACGATGTTGCGTTGAAATTCATCGTCATCTACTACCAGAATCATGGGCCGAATAGCGTCCGCCATGGCATTCAATGCACGCGCCGATTCAATGTGAGGCTCAAACCCTTTCCTGAAATCGTCGGTCCATTGCTTGATGGGCTGCACTGATTCGGCGACCTTGCGAAAGCGTTGCCCGATCTCCTCCTGCTTGAGCCGCCTGATCTCCTGCTCCAGTCCGGAGACATCGCTGATTCTGGACACGCCCAGCAGATTTCCTTGTGCGAGCTTGCTGGAAAATCCGTCAAGCGCCGCGCCGATATCCTGTTCCGCCTGCGCCATGGCGCGATTGGCCCCTTCGATCCTCTGGCTGCCTTGCGCAACATGTTGGTCCAGCATGCTTCCAAGCTCAGCCAAGCGACGTGCCTGGGCGGCAAACTCAGCCGCCGACGGGCCCCCCTCACTGATTGCAGTCAGATCGCGTAGTGAAAGATGCACTGACATTAGCAAACGCGGCGCATCGTTGGTCATCGGCCAAAACAGGATGTAATCGTCAAAGTATTGTTTCCGGCACGCCTGGTAAGCCTGACTGACTTCATCTTTGTTGCACAGAATGACTGTACGGTGGGGCTGCAGATGGATTTTCCCGCTCAAACGATAAAGCCCGAGGTAATAGCGCTCCGACTTTTCCAGGGTATTGAAAGCGAGGACCAGCACGTCCGGGGCGCGGCTTTCAAAATCTTTTACTGCCATATCCGGATTGGTGGAAAGGAATACCTGCTCAAACTCCTGCGCGAGCTGCTTCTTGATTAGTGTTGCATCGCTGGGACTATCGGATGCAACAAGAATCTTGGCTCTGGCCTCGATGGGTTTGAGTGCGGCGCGCTCAGCCTTCATGGTAAATCGGCTTCCAATTGCTGCATGCGCTCGTTCCACAATTCGATCCAGCCGGGCAGATCGGCTGCAGGCATCGGTCGCCCAATGAAAAATCCTTGGGCCACGTCGCATTTTGTGCGCCGCACCAAGTCCCAGTCTTCGCGATCTTCCACGCCTTCGGCGACGACTGTCATACCAAGCTGCTTGCCCAGGTTAAGGCTGGCGTCGTATATCGCGCGCGCGGTGTCGTCGTGCCATGCACCGCGCACAAAGCTTTGGTCGATCTTGAGTTCATCGAATGGAATATCGCGTAACTGGGTCAGCGAAGAATGGCCCGTGCCGAAGTCATCGATTGAAAGACGGAAGCGCTTCAGGCGCAATCGGGTCAGGACCTCCAGCGGCGCGCGCTGGTCCAGCATCAGTTGGCTTTCCGTCACTTCCAGCACGATATCCTGCGGTGCCACCCCTGCTGCGGTGGCTGCTCCGGCGACGAAATCTGCAAAAGCCACCGACGAGAGATTGTCCATCGATACGTTAACCGCCACCCGAAGTCGGAGCCCAGCCTGCTGCCAAGCCTTGCTCTGGGCCATCGCACCCTTCAGCACCACGCGCGTCAGGTCATCAATCAATCCATGATCTTCAGCGATGCCGATGAATTGGTCGGGGAATACCATCCCGTCCACCGGATGACGCCAGCGCACCAGTGTCTCCACGCCGACGATCGCGCCGGTGGTGACGGCAACTTTGGGCTGGTAGTAGTTGACCAGTTCACCGGCGTCGATGGCAGTACGCAGTTCGTCTGCGCTGTAAGCATGCGTTGTCGATTGCGGGGCAGCGTGCATGTGCACTGACTTTTCCATGAGCTCGGTGAGTCGAGCCAATAAAACAGGCTTGTTCAGATGCCCCAGCACCGTGATCCGGTGCGCCTGAATCAGTTTCTCTGCCATTTGCAGAACACGCTCGTCTTCGCCGCTGACCAGAATGAGATTGCCGGTGTAGTTGTGCTCGACCAATTTACGGACAAACTCGATCCCATCCATTTCTGGCATCTGCAAGTCCAGCAGGATCAGATCGGGTGGGTTGACATGGGTGTTGAAGCACTCCAGCGCCGCAGCGCCGCTATCGCAAGTCGTCACTGAGGTGAAACCCAAGTCGGCCAGCATGTGGCCGAGCAGCTTGAGCATAAAAGACTCGTCGTCGAGCACCAGGATCCGGAGGGTTGATTTGTTCATACGGATTGCCTTTTATGTATCGTTGCGGCGATCTGCACGCTGCGCCTGCAAGGAATCGAGATAGGCG
>JAAPAA010000076.1 GCA_012274165.1 Thiobacillaceae bacterium | reverse complement strand
GCAGTATCTGGCGGTGATGCCCACCAATCTGTACGGCCCCGGCGACAACTACCACCCGGAAAACTCGCACGTCATCCCTGCGTTGATCCGCCGCTTTCACGAAGCCAAGCTGGCGCATGCGCCGAGCGTCACCGTGTGGGGTAGCGGCACCCCCAAACGCGAATTCCTCTACAGCGAAGACATGGCCGATGCCTGCGTCTACCTGATGAACCTGCCGGACGAAAAGTTTGTCCCGCTCTTGGGGCAGGACCGCAACGATGGTTTGCCGCCTTTGATGAACATCGGCGTCGGCCACGACCTCAGCATTCGCGAACTGGCCGAAACCGTGAAGGACGTGGTGGGCTTTGAGGGCACGCTCGAATTCGACGCCAGCAAACCCGACGGCACGCCACGCAAGCTGATGGACGTGGGACGGCTGAATGCGATGGGGTGGAAGGCGACGACCGACATGCGCAGCGGGTTGGCGACGGCGTATCGGGACTTCATCTCAATGCTGTAATGCTGGGCGGGTACCGTCGCGGGTTCTGTCGTTATGTGGGTGGAAGCCCAGGAAATGCGTTTTGATTGGCTCGATTCGTTTTTAAGAGTTGAATTTTTGAAAAGGGTTTTATCGTGATTCTGGTCACCGGCGGCGCTGGCTTCATCGGCGCCAATTTTATTCTTGACTGGTTACGGGTCAACGACGAGCCGGTGCTCAATCTGGACAAGCTCACCTACGCGGGTAATCTGGAAAACCTGGCCAGTCTGAAGGGCGATGCGCACCATGTGTTTGTGCAGGGCGATATCGGTGACCGCGCCCTGCTGGATAGATTGCTGGGCGAGCATCGCCCGCGTGCGATCGTCAATTTCGCGGCGGAGTCGCATGTGGATCGCTCGATCCATGGGCCGGAGGATTTTATCCAGACCAATGTGGTGGGCACCTTCCATTTGCTGGAAGCGGTTCGCGGGCATTGGGCGAATCTGCCCGATGCAGAAAAAACTGCATTCCGCTTTCTGCATGTGTCCACCGACGAAGTGTATGGCTCGCTGGAGCCGGGCGATACGCCGTTTACCGAGGCCACGCCGTTTGCGCCGAACAGCCCGTATTCGGCAAGCAAGGCGTCGTCCGACCATCTGGTGCGTGCCTATCACCATACCTACGGCCTGCCGGTGCTGACGACGAATTGCTCGAACAATTACGGGCCGTATCAGTTCCCGGAAAAGCTCATTCCTTTGATGATTCTCAACGCTACGCGCGGCAAGCCGCTGCCGATTTACGGCGACGGCATGAACGTGCGCGCCTGGCTGTATGTCACCGATCACTGCGCGGCAATCCGCACGGTGCTGCAGGGCGGCAAGCTGGGCGAAACATATAACGTGGGCGGCTGGAACGAGATGCCGAATATCGAGATCGTGAAAACGGTGTGTGCGCTGCTCGACGAGATGTGCCCCGATGCGGCCGGGCCATACGCGCGTTTGCTGACCAACGTGAAGGACCGCCCCGGCCACGACCGCCGCTACGCCATCGACGCCAGCAAGATTCCCCAGGAACTGGGCTGGAAACCAGCTGAAACCTTCGAGAGCGGTATCCGCAAAACGGTGCGCTGGTACTTGGACAATATGCCGTGGGTGGAGCATGTTGCGAGCGGTGCTTACCGGAATTGGGTAGATGCAAATTATTCGGAAAGAGGCGAGGCATGAAACGCAAGGGAATCATATTGGCCGGCGGGTCGGGTACCCGGCTATATCCGGCCACGCTCGCCGTGTCCAAGCAGTTGCTGCCGATTTACGACAAGCCGATGATTTATCACCCCCTCACCACGCTGATGCTGGCAGGGATACGCGACATCCTGATTATTTCGACGCCGCAGGATACGCCGCGCTTTGCGCAACTGCTGGGTGACGGCAGCCAGTGGGGAATCAATCTGCAATACGCGGTGCAGCCAAGTCCGGATGGCCTGGCGCAGGCGTTTGTCATCGGCGCGGATTTTGTCGGCAACGGCCCGAGCGCACTGGTGCTGGGCGACAATATTTTTTACGGCCACGAGATGACCGGGGATCTGCGCGCAGCGAGCGCGCAGGAAGCGGGTGCCACCGTGTTTGCTTATCGGGTACACGATCCTGAACGTTATGGCGTGGTGGAATTTGATGCCACCGGCCGTGCGATCAGCCTGGAAGAAAAGCCCACGCAGCCGAAGTCGCACTATGCCGTTACCGGCCTGTATTTCTACGACAACCAGGTGCTGGATATTGCCCGCAATCTGAAGCCGTCGCCGCGCGGCGAGCTGGAGATTACCGACGTCAACCGGCATTACCTCGAAGCGGATGCGCTCAAGGTTTCGATCATGGGACGCGGCCATGCCTGGCTCGATACCGGTACGCACGAATCGATGCTGCAAGCCTCGATGTTCATCGAGACGATCGAGAAACGCCAGGGGCTGAAGATCGCCTGCCCGGAAGAAATCGCCTATCGCCAGAACTACATTACGGCGGAGCAGGTGGCCCGCCTTGCCGAACCGCTGAAGAAGAATGCGTACGGGCAATATCTGTTGAACATGTTGAATGAACGGGTGTTCTGATGAAGGCGATTGAAACCCGGCTCCCCGGCGTGCTGCTGCTGGAACCCAAGGTGTTCGGCGATGCGCGTGGGTTCTTTCTGGAGAGCTGGAACCGCCAGACCTTCGCTGATCTTGGGCTCGACCTGGATTTCGTGCAGGACAACCATTCGCGTTCGAGCAAGGGCGTGTTGCGCGGGCTGCACTATCAGCTCAACGAACCACAGGGCAAGCTGGTGCGTGTGGTGAGCGGTGCGGTGTTCGATGTGGCGGTGGACTTGCGCAAGTCCTCGCCACATTTCGGGCGGTGGGTGGGCTACGAATTGTCGGCTGAGAACCAGCGCACGTTGTGGATTCCGCCCGGGTTCGGGCATGGCTTTCAGGTATTGTCCGATACAGCGGATTTCCTCTACAAGACCACCTCTTACTACGCACCGCAGTGGGATCGTGGCGTGCGCTGGGATGATCCGGCGATCGGGGTGCAATGGCCTCTCGACGGCGCGCCCACGCTGTCGGCCAAGGATCAGACCTTGCCGCTGCTGCAGGATGCCGAGGTGTATCCGTGAGCGCGCGCCCGCGCATTCTGCTTACCGGTGCCAACGGCCAGGTGGGCTGGGAGTTGCGCCGTACACTCAGCAGCCTGGGTGAAGTGGTTGCACTGGATTCCAAGGCGATGAACCTGGCCGACGCCGCAGCAGTGCGGCAAAAGGTGCGCGAGATTGCGCCGGCCATCATCGTCAATCCGGCGGCCTACACCGCAGTGGACAAGGCCGAGACCGAGGTGGAGCTGGCGCGCGCAGTCAATGCCGTCGCCCCCGGCATCCTCGCCGAGGAGGCACGCAAGCTCGATGCGCTGCTGGTGCACTACTCCACCGATTACGTATTCAACGGCAGCGG
>JAAPAA010000075.1 GCA_012274165.1 Thiobacillaceae bacterium | reverse complement strand
GTTCATTTCACCCTGCATACGCAGCGTCCACAAATCGAATCCGCCCTCAGCCATAGCGCCGGCAAAGCCTATGACTGGCAAAAACTCCGTCCACTACCCGCCGCACCCAACACGCCCTTTTTCATCACGCGCAAGGATGTCACTGCGGATGAGCAGGCGATCAAGCGCGTATTTCTAAGCAATCTGATCACCGGTATCGGCATCTTCGTGCTGGCCGAAGTCGCACTATTACTGGCGCTGATCTGGTTCATGCGGCGGATGAACCGGGTCAGTTCCTGCCTGCCTTTGCTCGGTCAGGGCCACTGGCATCAAGTCCGCCAATCTCTGCGAATCCCCGACAAAGCGCCACGCGATGAAATTTCCATTCTGAAAGACGCTGTCCTGGCGCTCGCCGGCCAGCTTGAAACCCTGGATACTGCCACACGCAACCAGCAAAACGACCTCGGCAAACTGGTCGACACTCTATCGCACGAGCGCGACTTTATCTCGGGTCTGCTCGACACGGCCCAAGCACTGATCCTGACCCAGGATCAACGCGGCGTGATCCGCATGGCCAACCATTATTCCGAAAGCCTCACCGGCCTCACGGTGAATCAGCTGATCGGACAAGACTACTTTGAGCTGATGATCGCCCAGCAGGAGCGTCAGGAATGGCGCGCGCGCCTGCTGACTCACTTCACACGCGAGCTGACACCGTTGCGGTTCGACGCGCCGCTGGTCACGCCGGATGGCCTGCGCAACATTACCTGGGTGCACTCCCTGATCGGCCAGACCAGCAGCAGCGACCCGCTCATCCTGTCTGTCGGGCTGGATCTGACTGAGCTCAAGAGCGCGCAAGCCCGCGCCAGCTATTTGTCCGACTACGACTCCCTGACCGGCCTCTACAACCGTCAGGGCTTTCAGCGGCGGCTGGCCCAGGCGCTGCTTGGCGCGCAGGGCGGCGCCCTGTTGCTGATCGACCTCGATGATTTCAAGGCCATCAACGACCTGGCCGGCCACAGCGCGGGCGATACGGTCATCCAGCACATGGCCGACCGTCTGCGCGAGCTCAAACCCGAGCCCCGCCTGGCGGCGCGCCTTGGCGGCGACGAATTCGCGCTGTTTTTTGATCCGATGACGGATGCTTCCTTGCTGCAAACCGCTCGCCTGCTGTGCAAAGGCGAGCAGAAACAACACCTCACCACGGCCTGCATCGGCATCGCCACGCTGCAAGCGAGTGTCAATGGCGTGGACACCGAGAACCTGATGGGGCAAGCCGACCTGGCGCTGTCGCAAGCACGCACCAAAGGACGGGGCAGCTGGCACCTGTACAACCCCAAGGATCGCATCCGGGAAAACCTGCTCGACCGCACCGAGCAGCTCGCCATCATCACCGACGCCCTGCACAACGACCGGCTGGAACTGTATTTACAGCCCATCATCGAGGTTCAAACCGGCCGGCCCGCACACTACGAAGCGCTGTTGCGCGTACACACCGCAGATGGCCGGACGCTTCCCCCCGCGCCGCTGATTGCCGCAGCCGAGGCCTCCGGCCTGATCCGTGAAATCGACCAATGGGTGCTGCAGCACGTCATCGAACTGATTGCCCGTTGGCCGGAACTGCATCTTGCGGCCAATGTGTCCGCACGCAGCCTCGACAATCCCGAGTTCCCCGCGCTGCTGCAAGCACTGCTGCAGGAATACCGCGTCAACCCGCAGCAGCTCACTTTGGAAATCACCGAAACCGCAGCGCTCGACCAACTCGCCCACGCAGAAATATTACTCAGCGGCATCAAGGCGCTCGGCTGCAAGCTGGCGCTCGATGATTTCGGCGTTGGATTTTCCACTTTCCAGTATTTGAAGCATCTGCCGGTGGATTTCGTCAAAATCGACGGCTCGTTTATCCGCACCCTGGACCAAAACGAGGACGACCAGCTGTTCGTCAAAGCCCTGGTCGAAGCGATACACGGCTACGGCAAACAAGCGGTGGCGGAATACGTCGAAAATGAAGCCATTCTCCAGCGGGTCACCGCGCTTGGGATCGATTTCGCCCAGGGCTATCACTTTGGCCGCCCCCAACCTGTCCAGACAGTGCTCGGAGTCAGCCCGAATTCATGAATCATCCGGGCTAGCTGATTAATAGAGCAATGCTATAAATAGAGTCGTATGTTCCAGCATCAGGAGTTTCCATGAACCCGACCCCACCCAATCCGGCTCTCTTCGATTCCAGCGGTTTTTTGCTTGACCCAAGCATGTGGAACGTCACCCTGGCTGACCGCATCGCCCAGACCGACGGCCTGGGCGAGTTGAACGAGTTACAGATCGGCCTGCTGCATACCCTGCGCGACGAGTTTGCCAAATACGGCTGCGTGACCGCGCTCAGCCACGTCTGCCATCTCACCGGGCAGGGCGCTGATTGCATGCAACATCTGTTTCCCAATCCGCGTATCGCGTGGCGGGTGGCGGGCTTGCCCGACCCTGGCGAAGAAGCCAAGGCTTACCTGTAAGCCGTTAAACAGCTCTTCGGTAGCAGGTTCCGTCACATCCGGCGGCAAGGGTGCGAGCAGATGCGCGCGTACCCCGCCGCCACCGCATTTCATCCCGGCTGAATCGCAACATCGTGCCGTGGCCCACTTCGCGCTACGTAGATTCCGGTAAAATCCAGCCTTCCCTTTTGTTACGAGAACCCCACCATGTCCATGGCCGACCGCGACGGCGTCATTTGGTACGACGGCAAGCTTGTCCCCTGGCGCGAAGCCACTACCCACGTCCTCACCCACACCCTGCACTACGGCATGGGCGTCTTTGAAGGCGTGCGCGCATACAAGGCCGAGCAAGGCACGGCAATTTTCCGCCTGCAGGAGCACACCGACCGGCTGTTCCGTTCCGCCCACATCCTGGGCATGAAACTGCCCTACGACAAGGCCACGATTTCCGAAGCGCAACGCACTGTGGTGCGCGAAAACGGGCTCGAATCCGGCTACCTGCGTCCGATGGCATTTTTTGGCTCGGAAGCGATGGGCATCTCGGCGAAGAATCTGTCGGTGCACGTCATCGTCGCCGCCTGGCCGTGGGGCACCTATCTGGGACAGGAGGCGCTGGACAAAGGCATCCGCGTCAAGACCAGTTCGTTCTCGCGCCATCACGTCAACATCACCATGTGCAAGGCCAAGGCCAACGGCAACTACATCAACTCCATCCTCGCGCACAAGGAAGCGGAGACCGACGGCTATGACGAGGCGCTGCTGCTGGACGTCGACGGTTTCGTTGCCGAAGGTTCGGGCGAGAACTTCTTCATGATCCGCAACGGCAAGCTTTACACGCCGGATCTCACCGCCGCGCTGGAGGGCATCACCCGCGACACCATCATTCAGCTCGCCGCCGAAATCGGCCTGCCGCTGGTGGAAAAACGCATCACCCGCGATGAAGTCTATTCCGCCGACGAAGCCTTCTTCACCGGCACTGCAGCTGAAGTCACGCCGATCCGCGAGCTCGACAACCGCGCCATCGGCGAAGGCACGCGCGGCCCGCTCACGGAGAAATTGCAGGCGATGTATTTCGATTGCGTGCATGGCCGCGCTGCCGCCCATACGGGCTGGCTGAGCCCGGTCAAGTAAGCGAGGCCGGCATGAGCGAACTGCCTGACAACACCCAGCGCGTCGTCGAGATCACCGAGGACGATTTGCCCCTGCACTGCCCGATGCCGCAACACGCGGACTGGAACGCCCATCCGCGCGTCTATCTTCCGGTCGAAGCGCGTGGCGACGCGCTGTGTCCGTATTGCGGCACGCTCTACCGCCTGAAAGGCAAACCCAGCGGCAGTTCGCACTAAACGCCTGCTCTGCTGGAACTGCGCCCCTCCGTGCTGATGGCACGGAGGGGCGCTTCACATTCTCACCGCTCACCCATCCAGGCGCCTGGCACAAGTATTGCTGTTTATCTCGTCAGCAGCCCTTAACCCATAACGAGAAAGCACCATGAAAGCGCAAGCCCGCACGCCTTATTTGTTGTTCACCGCATTACTGCTCAACGCCACCGCGTCTCAAGCAGTGGTTCTCTATGAGAACGGCTTTCAAACTGCTGCGGGGAGCGAATGGTCGCAAGCCACCCGGCAGAATGCGCCCACGCCTTACAGCTTCGGGTCGCGCAGTTTCTTGGGCGAATTTGGAAACAATACCGTCTCGCTCAATCTGTCCGGCCTCACACCACACGACGCGCTGCTGCTGACATTCGACCTGTACCTGATCCGCACGTGGGACGGCAGTTCAAGCGGAACCGCGTTCGATTACGGCAACGACAGCTTCAAGGTGTCAGTAGGGAATGGCCCCGTTTTACTGGACAAAACCTTCAGCAACGGCAACCCGGCGGGCCAGAGCTTCGGCCCCTCCGCCAATAATCCCCAGTTTACTGGCGCGGCTGAAACCTATTCGCTGGGCTACGTCGTCACCGACGGCGTGCCAGCGCCGCAAGTAATGGATTCGGTCTACCGGATGCGCTTTGCGTTCGCCCACAATGCCGACCTGCTCACGCTCAATTTCAGCGGCTACGGGCTGCAAAATCTGGCTGACGAAAGCTGGGGCCTGGACAATGTGCAGGTTTCGATGGTGCCGGAGCCCGGTGTTGCACCGATGCTCGCTTTAGGTTTGCTGGCGCTGGCCTGGCAGGTTCGCCGGCGCATGACTGCGGTTTAGGTTACAGCGACCCACCGCAAAAGGGCGGCCATTGGCCGCCCTTTTGCTTGAACACACTCATTATTGTTGCCGGAAGTGCCGAGATCCCAACACCCAGGCTCGCATGACACAGCCATCAATCAAAACGGTATATAAAACTCAGCCCCCAGGTACAGGGAGGCGGACTCATTCGAGGACTGGCTCACTCCGCCCTTGAGGGTAAGCGCGCTCGTTTCTCCAAGCTTGATATTGCCCACGAACATGCCCAGCTCGTAAGCGTCGTAATACGAATCGCCCTGCACGACCAGTTCAGGCCCGATATGCAACTGGTTGCCCAGCGTGGTCTGCAAACGCAAACGCGCCCAGTAATTGAAGTCGCCGATCACATAACTCGCGATGCCATTGCCACGCCACCCTGCTGCCACGTCGGTCTCGCCTTCGAGTTGCAGCCTGGCGTACCATTGCCTGCCCTGGTTGGTGTTGTCCGGATCATTGGGGCTTAACCGCGTATCGGCGTAGTTGGTGCCCAGGTATCCCGCCCACCAGCTGCTTGCATTGCTTTGCTGGTAGCCCAGCGCCGCCTCGACTGCCATCACCGCCGAATCAATGGTCTGAAACGGCTGCTTTTCATAACTGTAGCCCGTGTAATCGAGCCAGTAGCGCTGCACGAAACCCTGCCCCAAGCGCTGGCCGGACAACGGCATCACCACGCCCAGATAGGCATACTGATTATCGCGGCTTGCTTCCACACCGCTCAGAACGATGCCTTCCTGCGCCCACGCGGACATGCCCCACAACGCGACCACCGCTGCGCTCACCAGACTGAGCGCCTGTAATTTCAACTTCATCAATATCCGCTTCAAAATATATGGGAAAGAGCGATGCCCCCATCACGCGGCCATGGCCGTGGATGTCGCGGGTGCATCTACGGCCACAAAAGCGAGGTCTGGCGCAGCAGACATGCTCAGCAGGGTCATCCGATACAAATACAAACTGCCCAGCCCCGTCAAAATCGTTTCATATTCGCCAGAAATCACCAGCAGGGTACGCAGACCCGCCCGGCTATGTACCTGGAGACTACAACGTCTACCCGCGTTGAGCACTTGATAAACCAATAGCCGGACCTCGCCGTTTTCCGGCAAGGAATCGACCAGGCCCACCTGGTTGCTGGCTGACCGACCGGATTCATCCACCACCTCACAGCCCGCCCAATGACCGATCCGTGCCGGAGGCATTGGCGGCTTATCGATCACCCCAAGGCGCTGCAAGGGCGTCAGGCTGTCTTCGTGGTAGCGGTTAACCCGCCACTGCGCATCCGAACCGTACAGAAACTGCTCGATACGCTGGATCGACGCTTGCGGCAATTCCTGGAACACCCCCCCGATCGAGCGGACGTAGGTCGCTTCACCCGAGCGCGCCTGCTCCAGCATGCGAATTTCCAGCCTCGCATCGAGCACACCGTCGGGCAAATACAGAGTGACCGGCATGATTTCGCTTACCGCGGCCGGCCCCAGCAAGCCATAAAACTTGAGCCCGTTGGGCGACAAGTCATCCACCGTCCCCAACACCCCATTGAGGCGCGCAGCCAGTGGCATGGCAAAACGGTATTCGTTGCGCCGGTTGATCCCGCGCACCAGCGTGAAACTCACCACCAGCACTGCGAGCCAGGTGTTGATAGCCGCCCACACCACATTCGCCCACATGCCATCTTCCGGCAAATGGCCGCCGGCATAGAACAGCGCAATGCCGACCGGGATGGCCAGCGCATTGAGCCCCACCACGGCGAGTTGTGGCAACAGAAAGTCCAGGCTGGAACTGTGTGCCTCCGTATGCTTGTCCGTCACGCCAAAGCGTTTGCGTATCCTGAACACGCCCAGTGTCGACCAGGCGAAGCTGGCGAAGCGCGCCATGTTGTATTGCTCGATCAGCACGCTGCGGCCATAGCCACGCGAAATTTCCTCGAACGCCAGAAAGTTGAGCAGGTAATACGGCACGAAATGCAGCAGGAACACGCCGCCCTCCGCGCTGACCGGCATGGCGCCTGCCATCAGCACGTAAACCGGCGCGAAATAGAAAAACGCTTTTTGCCAGCCGTCGAAATAGGCCAGCACGGTAGCCAGGTAATTCAGGCGCTGCGCCAGCGTCAGGCCGCGCGTAAACAGGATGCCCTCCTTGCGCCAGACGTTCATCGCGCCGACGCCCCAGCGCACCCGCTGCTTGAGAAAAGGCTCGATCTTGGCCGGCGCCACGCCATACGCCAGCGCCTCGTCGTGATACACCGAGCGGAAGCCCTTTTTGTGCAGCAGCAGGCTGGTGTGAATGTCTTCGGTCACCGTACCGGCCGCGAAGCCGCCTATCGTATCGAGCGACTGGCGGCGGATCACCGCGCAACTGCCACAATAGAACGCAGCGTTCCAGTAGTCCTTGCCACGCTGAATCACCCGGAAGAACAAGGATTGCTCGGACCAGGCCACATGGCTGCAGGCGTCGGTCCGGTTCTGGTAGGAGTCAAGGTTGTAGAAATCCTGCGGCGTTTGCACGAACGCCACCAGCGGGTCGGCAAAATAGCCCAACGTCTTTGTCAGAAAATCACGGCGCGGCGCATGATCGGCATCAAACGTCGCGATCAAATCAGCCGTACTGTGCGGCAGCGCATGGTTGAGATTGCCCGCCTTGGCGTGCGCATTGTCGGTTCGTGCGAGATAGCGCAGCCCCAGCGATTGCGCCATGGCGCGCATGGCTTCGCGATTGCCATCGTCGAGAATCCATGTTTCATGCGGATACTCCATCGCCTGCGCAGCCATGGCCGTACGCCGCACCAGATCGACATCCTCGTTAAAGGTCGGGATGAATACATCGACCTTGAGCCCCGCAGCCGGCAGCGGCGCGACGCGCACCGACAACCGCCAGGTCATGAACACATTCAGGCAGGCCGTCATGAAGCCGAACATCTCGGCAACGTAAAGCAAACTGGAGAAAATCGGGTGTGCGGCATTGAAACTGCCCAGCCGCCAGTTCAGGTACCACACGCCACACGTCAGAAAAATCAGGATGACCGCTTGCCGGGCACGATGGAGTGAGCGATATTCAGGCTTCATGTAAACGCTTTTGATTCAGGGATATTTACCCCTGTCTGCAAAAATCAAGCCAACTGATACACCGCCCGCCTAAGGCCCGATAATCAAGCTTTAACCCACTCACTTAATTCACCCATGTATCCCACCCCCGAGTCTGCCGAGTCCGCTTTCTACATGGCATTTGAAGCACGCAATCTCGACGCCATGATGGCAGTCTGGTCCAGCCACGACAGCATTGCCTGCATCCATCCACTGGTTGCGCCCCTGAATGGCCGGGCAGCGGTGGCGGCGGGCTGGCGCAGCATATTCGAAGCGGCCGGACAATTCCGCACGCAAGTGGAGCTCGCGCATGAAATACGTGAAAGCGATCACGTCATCCGCGTGGTTCGCGAATACCTCGTCATCGGTCAGGAAACCGAGCCGCGCTCGCCGATTCTGGCGACCAACGTGTACCGCAAGGAGGCCGACGGCTGGCACATGGTGCTGCATCATGCCTCGCCGCTGCAGGTGGGGGCCTCGCCCGACCGCACGGCACCACCTGTTCTTCACTAACTCGACGCCGCCGGGTTGATACGCGTCATGGCAACCATGCCGGCCTTCGCTGCCGAACCTGTCGCGTCCAAACCCTACCGCGCGCCCGCCTGGCTGCCCGGCGGCCACCTGCAAACCATTTACGCCAGCCTGTTCATTACGGCGCCGCAAGTGGCGTATCGGCGTGAACGGCTGGAACTGGCCGACGGCGACTTTCTCGACTTCGACTGGGTAGACGGTACGCCTGGACAGCCCGTCGTGGTGCTGTTCCATGGCCTCGAGGGCAGCTCGGCCAGCCACTATGCGCACGACCTGATGTACACCGCCAGACTGCGCGGCTGGAACGGCGTGGTGGCGCATTTCCGCGGATGCTCGGGCGAGGACAACCGGCTGCCACGCGCCTATTTCGCGGGCGACTGCGCAGAAATCGAACGGATCCTGCGCCATGTCAAAGGCCTTTTTCCCGACGTGCCGCTGCATGCCGTCGGCGTCTCGCTGGGCGGCAATGCGCTGTTGCGATGGCTGGGCGAATCGGGCAAGGAGGCACAGGCGCTGGTCGCGCGCGCGGCCGCCGTCTCGGCGCCGCTCGACCTCACCGCCGCGGGCAACGCGCTCGACCAGGGGTTCAACCGCCATGTCTACACCGCGCGCTTTCTCGCCACGCTCAAGCAAAAGGCGCTGAAAAAAGCGCTGCAATTTCCAGGCACGCTCGACGCCGAGGCGATCGCTGCCGCAACCACTTTCCGCGAATTCGATTCTCTGGTGACCGCGCGACTGCATGGCTATCGCGATGCCGATGACTACTGGCTGCGGGCCTCGTCCAAGCCCGTATTGCCATTCATCAGCGTTCCCACGCTGATCATCAATGCCAGAAACGACCCCTTCCTGCCGAGCTGGGCGCTGCCAACGCCCGCCGGTGTGTCGCCCGAGGTGACGCTCGAACAGCCGGAAACGGGCGGCCATGTCGCCTTCCCGTGCGGTCCCTTCCCCGGCAATATCGACTGGCTGCCGCAGCGACTGATGCAGCACTTCGACACGCAGCTCAGGTAGGCCCAAGGTAGAATCGGCGGATTATCCATCCCGGAGCGCGCTGTGGAATACCCCAAGGAAATCTTCAAGGCATACGACATTCGCGGCATCGTCGGCAAGACCCTCACTCCCGAAATCGTCGAGGCCATCGGCCACGCCATCGGCTCCGAAGCGGTCGCCCGCAAGCAAACCGAAATCTGCATCGGTCGCGATGGCCGCTTGTCCGGCCCCGACCTCGCCGCAGCACTCGCGCGCGGCATCCGCAAAGCCGGCATCGGCGTGGTGGATCTCGGCATGGTCGCCACGCCGATGACGTATTTCGCGGCCTATCAACTGCAGACCAACAGCGCAGTCATGGTCACCGGCAGCCACAACCCGCCTGACTACAACGGCCTGAAAATGGTGCTTGGCGGCGAAACCCTGTCGGGCGACACCATCCAGAAATTGCGCGAGCGGCTGGTCAACAACGATCTGGTGCACGGCGACGGCAGCTACCGCGAATATGACATCGCCGCTGAATACCTCACGCGCATCGTGTCCGACGTGAAACTCGCGCGTCCGATGAAAATCATCGTCGACTGCGGCAACGGCGTACCCGGCGCCTTCGCGCCCAAACTGTATCGCGACATGGGCTGCCAGGTCGAAGAACTGTTTTGCGACGTCGACGGCACCTTCCCCAACCACCATCCCGATCCCTCGCAGCCGGCAAACCTGCAGGACCTGATCGCCGCGCTGAAAACCAGCGACGCCGAAATCGGCCTCGCGTTCGACGGCGACGGCGACCGCCTCGGCGTGGTCACCAAGGACGGCAGCATTATTTTCCCCGACCGCCAGTTGATGCTGTTCGCCGACGACGTGCTGTCGCGCAACCCCGGCGCGGAAATCATTTTCGATGTGAAGTCCACCCGAAATCTGTTTGGCTGGATCACAGACCGCGGCGGCCGCCCGCTACTGTGGAAAACCGGCCACAGCTTCATCAAGGCCAAGATGAAGGAAACCGGCGCGCTGCTGGCGGGCGAAATGTCCGGCCACGTGTTCTTCAAGGAGCGCTGGTTCGGCTTTGATGACGGCATGTATGCCGGCGCACGCCTGCTCGAATACTTGAGCAAGCAGGCTGACATCAACGCCACGCTGCACAGCCTGCCCGACACCATCAACACACCCGAGCTGAATATCCAGATGGCTGAGGGCGAGCATTACACGCTGATGGACACGCTTCAAAAAACCGCGACCTTCCCCGACGCGCAGGAAGTCATCACGCTGGATGGCTTGCGCGTCGAATACGCCGACGGCTTCGGCCTCGCCCGTCCGTCCAACACCACGCCGGTGATCGTGCTGCGCTTCGAGGCCGACACCACCGAGGCGCTGGAAAGAATCCAGGCCGACTTCCGCCGCGTGATCCAGCAGGCTGCGCCCGGACTCACGCTGCCGTTCTGAATACAAAGCCGCCGCATCACTGCGGCGGCTTCGGTTCGATCACGCCATCGCCTAATTCAATTGCAGAGGTTCGGGCCGGTGCAGTAAATATCCCTGCACGAAATCCACCCCCATGTTTTTCAGGCAAGCCAGCTCCGCCTGGGTTTCGACCTGTTCGGCGATCGTCTGCTTGCCCAACTCATGCGCCAGCGTATGCATGGCTTTAACGATGGCGAGATTTTCACGGTTGCGGTCCAGACCCCGAACAAAATCGCCGTCAAGCTTGAGATAAGCCGCAGGCAGGCGTTTCAGATAGCCAAACGAAGACTGGCCTTTGCCAAAATCGTCGAGCGCAAACTGAATCCCGCGTGATTTAAGCGTCAGGATCAGTCGTTCACACGCGTCCAGGTTATCGATCGCGGAGGTTTCGGTGACCTCGAAGCTGATCCGCGTGGGGTCAAGCTGGTAGCGGTCAATTTCTTCCATGATGAAGTCGGCGGTGCCCTGGTCGCTGAGGCTACGGCCCGACAGATTCAGCGCATAGCAAGCTTGATCTTCCGGGTGCGTATCGAGATAGGCGAACAGGTTGCGCACCACCCAGCGGTCAAAGCTGGGTGCCAGTCCATAGCGTTCGGCCGCGGGCAAGAACTCGCCCGGTGAGATGATCGAACCATCCTCGCCACGCAAACGCAGCAGGATTTCGTAATGATGCTGGGCGTCCCCCGCCGGTAGCAGCTCGACCTTCTGCTGGCGATACAAAAGAAACCGGTGCGCCTCGAACGCCTTGGTAATCGCGCCCACCCACTGCATTTCGTCACTGATCTTTTGCAGCGCAGGATGGGTTTTCTCGTACACCTGGATCATGCTGCCGCCCAGGGATTTGGCGTGATAGCACGCGGTATCCGCCTGCGCCAGAATTTCACCGATGTCGGTCATGCCCTTATGCAACTCGGTCACGCCGATACTCACCCCCAGCCGGAACACCTTCTCGTCCCACTCGAAACGAAAGCGATCAATTTCGTCGCGCATCCGCTGGATGTATTCCAGCGCCACCGGCAATGTGGTGTCGACAAACAGCAAGCCAAATTCGTCGCCGCCCAGGCGCGCCAGAAAATGATGGTCATTTTCGGCACGGCGCGCCAGCAGCGCAGTCAGGCGTTGCAGCAAGGCATCGCCCGCGCGATGGCCACAGGTATCGTTCACCAGCTTGAAGCGATCCAGATCGATATAGCAAAAAATATAGCGCTGCGCGTCCTGTTGCACGCCCAGCAAGGCAGTCGTGAGCCTGTCCTCCATTGCACGGCGGTTCCACAGGCCGGTGAGATGATCCCGTTCGGCCTGCCAGGCCAGGCGCTGCATCAGGCTGCGCTTCTCGCTTTCATCGTGAAACACCAGCACGCCCCCCAGCACCTTGCCATCCCGCGAACGGATCGGCGCGGCCGTGTCACTGATCGCGAGCATCGCACCACTCGGGCGGAGAATCACGGAATGGCTGGCCAGTTCAACTATTTTATTAGCCCGCAACGCCAGTTCAAGTGGGTTGACCACCGGTGTGCCGCTGTCTTCGTTGAACAGCGGCACCACCTCGACCACCGGTCTGCCGCGTGCGTCATCACTGCTGAAACCGGTCAGTTCTTCTGCTTTGGGATTGATGAACTCGATCCGGCCATTTGCGTCCGTAACGATGACGGCATCGCCGATGGATTCGATCGTCACCCGCAAACGCTCTTTTTCAACCAGCAAGTCAGCATGTTCACCTTCCAGTGCGCCCACCAACTGGCTGACGTGGTCGGCCATGTGATTGAACGCCAGCTTGGTTTCGCGCACCTCGGGTGCCGAACCATGCGCCAGACTGACGCGCGCGCCGAGGTTGCCGCTTTCGATTTCCTGCGCAGCCTGACGCAAAGCCTTCAGACCCCGCCGGTTGCGCCCCAATATCCAGTTCAGCAGCACCATGCTGGTCGCCAGGCTAATGACCATCAGCCAGCTGAAACGCACGGCCAGCGCCCACAAGCTGTTGATGGCCGGAACAGGGTCAACCCTGATCGACACCTTGCCGTAGGCGCTGCCACCCAGCACCAGCTCGGACTCCGCGTGCGGTTCAGGTATATCCAGCAAACTGGCGAACCAGTCCGGATAGCGCCGACTGGCCGGGGGAGTGCGCGCTTCAGACGTAAACGAACGCGAGGCGAAACGCACCTGCAGGATGTGCTCATGGGTGGTGCGCGCGGCAATCAGCTGCTCGATGGCGGGGTAGTCACGCAGCAGCACCTGATCCTGGATTACCGTCATGATCGCGCTGAGTTCACGTTCCGCGGCCAGATCAAGATTCTGCTGCGCGCGCTCCCTGAGCGTAAAACCCAGACCGGCCAGCGTCACCAGATACATCACCAGGATCAGCGCACACACCGCACCGAGGATGTTGGCCGTCAGGCTATAGCGGGTGGCGCGCACTTGCTCCAAATCACTCATTTATCGGCACCAGAGTTCGTTTGAAGAAGTGCCGGTAATTGTTGTAATCGCGATCATCTGCAGCGACAAAACCGAGCACGTTGAGCAAACCCAGCGATTGCGCCGCTCCCTGCAATACGCGTTGCCCCTCCGGGTCACGCGCCATATTGATGAAGGCCTGGCGAACTTTCTCGCTGTCAGCCGCACTGACACGGGGTGACGCCATGACAGCCAGATCGAAATACGGCTCGGACTCGCTCAGGATGCGATATTTCAATCCGTGGCGCCTGGCGAAATCAGCCATCATCCGATCGTTTACCCCGGCGGCGGCCACCTCTCCCGACATCAACTGCCCCATCGCCGCTTCCTGGTTGCCAGCAAACACGGGCACCACCTTGACGCCGGCACGCAGCAACCTGTCCATCGGCACGTAATAACCGACGACGGCATAAGGATTGGCAAAAGCTACCGGCTTGTCGGTCAGCGCGTGCAGCGATTTAACCGGCGATTGGTCGAGCACCACCACCTGTCCCCGGATGCCAGGAGTATCGTGGCGCGCCAGCACGCGCCAGCCCAGCTGGTCCCGCTTGGGGGAGAACAGGTGATTGGTAAAGGCAAAATCCAGTTTGCCGGCCACCACGCGATCGGTGGTTTCGTTGGCGGTGCGCCCGATATGCAACTCCAGCGGCACCCCCGAGCGTGCCGTCACATAATTCAGGATGGGGTTCCAGTAAGCCGCGGTGGCTTGCAGGCTGCGCTGGTTGAGGACACCAAACGCATAAGGCTCAGGGGATGCGGCTTGGGCTGACATGCCCAGCACCAAGGCCAGACACAGCCATATTCTTCTTCTCATACCGTCTCCACGTGTAATTGAGCTTTTTCCAGCCCGTTTTGCTTAGGGAGTGTACCTTGAGCTTCAGGCATTTTCTAAACCCACGTAAACTGCCTTGAATGCGCCATCTCTCCTCTCGGCCCACTTGCCGCTGAACACCATGATCGACTGTCAGCTTTTTCACGACGCCAGCGTCCAGACCATCGCTTTTGACGCCATCAGCGACCATGTCGGTCGGGACGACCGTTTCATCTGGATTGAACTGAAATCACCCGACAGCAAGCTCATTACCCGCTTGGGCGAAGAGCTGGGGCTGCACGCACTGGCTCTGGAAGACGCCATTTCCACCCACCAGCGCGCCAAACTTGAGGATTACGATGGACACCTGTTCATCGCCACGCGCACCGCGCAATTATGGGAATCCCGCCTGGAGTTTGGCGAAACGCATCTGTTCGCTGGCGGTAACTGGCTGGTCGCCATCCGCCACGACAACGGCAGCGGCTATCAACGGGTCAGCGAGCGCCTGCAACGCCGCCTCAACGGCATCAAGCCGGACACGCCCTACGCGCTGTATCTGGTGCTCGACCTGATTGTCGACCAGTACCGCCCGGTAATCGAAGGCATGCAGGATCGTTTCCTGTCACTGGAAAACCAGTTGATGAGCGGCGCCAGACCAGGGCGCGACATGCTGGATCAGCTCTACACCATCAAACGCGACCTGACCGCATTGCGCGACGCCGCCGAACCGATGCAGGAAATCACCAAAAACCTGCTGCGCCTGCATCCGGAATTCGCATCCAAGGCGCTCAAGGCGTATTACCGCGACATCGACGACCATGCCATGCGGGTGTCTGCCGCGATCGACCGCCTGCGCACGTCCACTTCGGACGCGATGCAATTCCATCTCGCTTCGCTGTCAGTCAAGCAAAACGAATCGGTGCAGAAACTGGCTGGCTGGGGTGCGGTGCTGGCGGTTCCTACGGTGATTTTCAGCCTGTACGGGATGAACTTCGAATTCATGCCGGAACTCAAATGGCGGTGGTCCTATCCCCTGGTGCTGGGGATTACCGGCGTCGGCATGTTGTATCTGATCCGGCGGCTGCGTAAACGCGGCTGGATTTAACCCCTTGATTTTTTGCTCTTACCGCCATGAATGACGCTATCCGTATCGGCCTTGTTTCCATCAGCGACCGCGCCAGCAGCGGCGTTTACGAGGACAGGGGCCTGCCTGCGCTCGAAGCCTGGTTTGCCGACGTACTGACCAACCCGGTGCAATTCGTCAGCCGGCTGATTCCCGACGAGCAGGCGCTGATCGAGTCCACCCTGATCGAGCTGGCCGACGTCGATAACTGCACGCTCATCCTCACCACCGGCGGTACCGGCCCGGCCGCGCGCGACGTAACCCCTGAAGCGACGCTAGCGGTCGCGCACAAGGTGCTGCCGGGCTTTGGCGAAGCGATGCGCGCGGTGTCGCTGCAATACGTGCCCACCGCGATCCTCTCGCGCCAGGTCGGCGTGACGCGCGGCGCCAGTCTGATTCTCAATCTGCCCGGCCAACCCAAGGCGATCAAGGAAACGCTCGACGGCATCTTTGCCGCCGTGCCCTACTGCATCGATCTCATCGGCGGGCCGTATCTCGACACCCGGCCGGACACGATTAGCGTATTTCGCCCCAAGTCCGCGCTGCGGCCAGGCGCGTGATCAACATTGCGGCGCGCCTGCCGAACACACTGGCAAGCCGCTTCAGTTCGATGCCGCGTATTGCTGCCGGAACCCTTCGTCCACGTTGATCTCGTGCGCAG
>JAAPAA010000074.1 GCA_012274165.1 Thiobacillaceae bacterium | reverse complement strand
TAGCCGTATTCGTTGTCGTACCACGACACGATTTTGACGAAGGTGCTGTCCAGCGCAATACCGGCTTCGGCATCGAAGATCGAGGAGAAGCCGACGCCACGGAAATCGGTGGAGACGACTTTTTCGTCGGTGTAGCCGAGCGTGCCCTTCATCGCGCCTTCTGATGCCGCTTTCATCGCAGCGCAAATTTCGGCGTAGGTTGCGGGCTTGTCCAGTTCAACCGTCAGATCGACCACCGACACGTCGGAGGTCGGCACGCGGAACGCAATGCCGGTCAGCTTGCCTTTGAGTGCCGGCAACACCACGCCAACGGCCTTTGCAGCGCCAGTGGACGACGGGATGATGTTTTCCAGGATGCCGCGGCCGCCGCGCCAGTCTTTCATCGACGGGCCGTCAACGGTTTTTTGCGTGGCGGTTGCCGCGTGAACGGTGGTCATCAGGCCGCGCTTCAGGCCCCAGTTGTCGTTCAGCACCTTGGCAACGGGCGCCAGGCAGTTGGTGGTGCAGGATGCAGCGGACACGATGGCCTGACCGGCGTAGGTGTCGTGGTTGACGCCGTAGACGAACATCGGGGTGGCGTCCTTGGACGGGGCGCTCATCACGACTTTCTTTGCACCGGCAGCGATGTGCTTCTGACAGGTCTCGTCGTCGAGGAAGAAGCCGGTGCACTCGATCACGATGTCGGCGCCGGCTTCGTTCCACTTCAGGTTGGCGGGATCGCGCTCGGCGGTCAGGCGAACGGTCTTGCCGTTGACAATCAGGTTGCTGCCGCTGACCGAAACTTCACCGTTGAAACGGCCATGCACCGAGTCGTATTTCAGCATGTAAGCCAAATACTCGGGGTCGAGCAGGTCGTTGATCGCGACCACTTCGATTTCGGGGAAATCCTTGGCGATAGCGCGGAAAGCCATGCGGCCGATGCGGCCAAAACCGTTAATACCAACTTTGATTGCCATTTGCAGTCTCCAGAGTGAAGTTGAAAATCTTATTAGGGGTCAGGATTCAGGGATCAGGATTCAGGCGACGAGCGGGCCAGGCCCGCATTCAAAGAAGGTGCGGCCTTTGGCCGCCCATTCCCTGACTCCTGACTCCTGAATCCTGCCCCCTGATTACAGAACGCCTTTGACCGCTGCCGCAACCGCTTCGGCAGTGATGCCGAAGTGCTTGTACAGCGCAGGTGCGGGAGCGGATTCACCGAAGGTGTCGATACCGATCACGGCGCCTTCCAGACCGACGTACTTGCGCCAGAAGTCGGTGACACCGGCTTCGACCGCGACGCGCGGCAGGCCTTTGGTCAGCACGCTGGCCTTGTAGGCGGCGTCCTGGCGATCAAAGGTGTTGGTAGACGGCATCGACACCACGCGCACCGGCACGCCTTCGGCAGCCAAAGCATCAGCGGCCTTCATGGCCAGCTCAACTTCGGAGCCGGTGGCGATGATGATGGCTTTTGCGCCTGCAGCATCCTTCAGCACGTAGCCGCCCTTGGCGATGTTGGCCAGGGTGGCGGCGTCACGCGCCATGAACGGCAGGTTCTGGCGGCTGAGGATGTGGCAGGTGGGGCCGTCGGTGCGCTCGACCGAATGCGCCCAGCCGACCATGGTCTCGACGGTGTCACAGGGACGCCAGACGTCGATGTTCGGGATCATGCGCAGGGTGGCGGTCTGTTCCACCGGCTGGTGGGTCGGGCCGTCTTCGCCAAGGCCGATCGAGTCGTGGGTGAACACATGGATCACGCGCTGCTTCATCAATGCCGCCATGCGGATGGCGTTGCGCGAGTATTCCGAGAACATCAGGAAGGTGCCGCCGAACGGCAGCAGGCCACCGTGCAGCGCCATGCCGTTCATGATCGCGGCCATGCCGAATTCACGCACGCCGTAGCTGATGTAGTTGCCGGGTTTGCCGTGGCGCACCGTGTGACAGCCTTCCCAGTTGGTCAGGTTGGAGCCGGTGAGGTCGGCCGAGCCGCCGAGGAACTCGGGCAGCGCGGGGGCCAGCGCGTTGATCGCGATCTGGCTTGCCTTGCGGGTGGCGACGGTTTCGGCCTTGGCGTTGATCGCAGCCAGTTTTTCAGCGACGTGCGCCTGGAAATTGGCAGGCAGCTCGCCCTTCATGCGGCGCTCGAACTCGGCTGCCTCGGCCGGGAAAGAGGCCTTGTATTCGGCAAACTTGTTGTTCCACAGCGTTTCCAGTCCTTGACCCTTGGTCTTGGCATCCCAGCCGGCATAGATGTCAGCTGGGATTTCAAACGCGGGGTGATTCCAGCCGATGTGCTTGCGGGTGGCTACGATTTCGTCGTGGCCGAGCGCAGCACCGTGCACGTCATGCGTGCCTTCCTTGTTGGGAGAGCCCTTGCCGATGATGGTTTTGCAGCAGATCAGGGTGGGCTTGTCGGTGTTGGCCTTGGCGGCCTGAATGGCGGCTTCGAGCGCGACGACATCATGGCCGTCGACGTGGGGGATAACGTGCCAGCCGTAAGCCTCAAAGCGCTTGGCGGTGTCGTCGGTAAACCAGTTTTCGACATGACCGTCGATCGAGATGCCGTTGTCGTCCCAAAATGCGATCAGCTTGCCGAGGTTCCAGGTGCCGGCCAGCGCGCAGGCTTCATGCGAGATGCCTTCCATCATGCAGCCGTCGCCCATGAACGCGTAGGTATGGTGGTCGACGATGGTGTGGCCCGGTTTGTTGAACTCAGCGGCGAGCACTTTCTCTGCCATGGCCATGCCGACCGCATTGGTGATGCCCTGGCCGAGCGGACCGGTGGTCGTCTCGATGCCGGGCGCGTAACCGTACTCGGGGTGACCCGGGGTCTTGGAGTGCAACTGGCGGAACTGCTTGATGTCTTCGATCGACAGGTCGTAGCCGGTCAGGTGCAGCAGCGAATAGATCAGCATCGAGCCGTGGCCGTTGCTCAATACAAAGCGGTCACGGTCCGCCCATTTCGGGTTGGTGGGGTTGTGGCGCATGTGGTGGTTCCACAGCGTTTCGGCGATTTCCGCCATACCCATGGGGGCGCCGGGGTGACCGGATTTGGCTTTTTCGACAGCATCCATCGCGAGTGCGCGGATAGCATTGGCAAGGTCTTTACGGGTTGGCATTGCGTTCCCTTAGGGCTAAAAAAACTGGCTTGGGTAATCGCCCGGACAGCGGTCGGAAGACAGCTTGGGCAGACTATGTAAAACCTCAATTATCCGTCAGCAAGGCTGACTGAGGCAAGCCGACCGCCAAAGCATGGAAAAGGCTTGGTTGCCAGTGGCTTACAGGCCGTTACGTGTGCGCTGTATCAGCAACGGGGGTTCAAATGTTTTTATCCGCGGGGTCGGGAGATTTATGGCGTGGGCACGTGATGGCTGCCGTAAGGCTTGTGGTGAACTTACCCTTCGCCCAGATAAGCATGCCGTACCGCCGGATTGGCGGCGAGTTCGGCGGCATCGCCGCTCAGCGTAATCGCCCCGGTTTCCAGCACATAACCGCGGGCGCAGGTTTTCAGCGCGAGATGCGCATTTTGCTCGATCAGCAGCACGGCCACGCCGCCTGCTGCGATCTGATGAATGATGTCGAACACCGCCCGCACCATCAAGGGCGCCAGCCCCATGCTGGGTTCGTCCAGCAGCAATAAACGCGGGCGCGCCATCATTGCGCGGCCGAGTGCCAGCATTTGCTGCTCGCCGCCGGACAGCAGGCCGGCGAGTTGCGTCCGGCGCTCGGTCAGTCGCGGCAGCAGGGCGTGGACCTGATCGAGGTCGCTGGCAATCGCGGCGCGGTCGGTGCGGGTGTAGGCGCCCATCAGCAGGTTTTCGGCCACCGACATGCGCGGGAACACGCCGCGCCCTTCCGGCACCAGCGCCATGCCGCGCCGCGCGATTTCGTGTGCAGGCAAGCTGGCAAGCGCCTGGCCGTCGAACTGCACGCTGCCGGACTGCGGCGCAATGAGGCCGCTGATGGCTTTGAGGGTGGTGGTCTTGCCCGCACCGTTGGCGCCGATGAGGCAGACCATTTCGCCCGGCGCCACTTCAAGGCTGAGATTGCGCACCGCCTGGATGCCGCCGTAAGCGACGGATAACTGATTGACGGTCAGCAGCATGCTCATATTGCCTCGTCTCCCAGGTAAGCCGCGATGACCTTGGGGTCGCGACTGAGTACGTCAGGGGTGCCCTCGGCGATTTTGACGCCGTAGTCGAGCACCGCCAGCCGGTTACACAGTCCCATCACCAGTTTCACGTCGTGCTCGATCAGCAGCAGGGTCAGTCCGTCGGACTGGAGTTGCAGCAGCAGCTCGCGCAGCGCGCTGCGCTCGGCCGGATTCATCCCGGCGGCGGGTTCGTCGAGCGCCAGCAGGCTCGGTTCGGTCGCCAGCGCGCGGGCAATTTCAAGTCGCCGCTGATCGCCGTAGGGCAGGTTTTTGGCGAGACGGTCGGCGTGTTGCGCGATGCCCACCCGCTGCAGCAGGGCGTGGGCACGTTCGTGTGAGTCGGCCTCTTCGCGGCGGGTGGCGGGCAGGCGCAGCACCGCGCCGAAGACGCCGCTCCTGGTGCGGGCGTGACGGCCGACCAGCACGTTTTCCAGCGCGGTCATTTCGGCGAACAGGCGGATATTCTGGAAGGTGCGCGCCAGGCCGGCTTTCAACACCTGATGCGGTGGCCGGTTGTCGAGGCGGTGTTCATGCAGGCGAATCTCACCACGGTCGGTTGTATACAAACCGGTGAGCGCGTTGAACAGGGTGGTCTTGCCCGCGCCGTTGGGGCCGATCAAGCCAAAAATTTCGCCCGCGTTGACTTGCAAGGAAATGTCGGACAGCGCCTGCAAGCCGCCAAATGCCTTGCTTACGCCATTAACTGTCAGCAAGGCACTCATGTTTTGGCGTCGGCGAATTCCTGGCGTCGCCGCGCCGAGGGGATCAATCCGGCGGGGCGATACAGCATCACCGCCACCAGCGCGATACCGAACAGCAGCATGCGCAAATCGGCCGGGTCGATGTAGATCTGGCCGAACAGGCTGCGCTGCCAGTCGCCGGTGTAGCGCAGCGCTTCGGGCAGCAGGGTCAGCACCACTGCGCCGAAAATCACCCCGGGGATATGGCCCATGCCGCCCAGCACGATCATGCACAGGATCATGATCGACTCCATCAGGTTGAACGATTCGGGGCTGATGAAGCCCTGGAAACTGGCGAACAGGCCGCCCGCCAGTCCGCCGAAGGTGGCGCCCATGGCGAACGCCAGCAGCTTGAGGTTGCGCGTGTTGATGCCGGTCGCGGCGGCGGCGATTTCGTCTTCGCGGATCGCCACCCAGGCGCGGCCGATGCGCGAATTTTCCAGCCGCATCGAAATGAAAATCACCGCCAGCACCAGCACCAGAAACAGGTAATAGGTGAGATGAACGCCGCTGAACGTGATGCCGAAGAATTCGTGGCGCTGGCTGAAGCTGATGCTGCCCAGTTGTACCGGGTCGATCAGGTTGATGCCCTGCGGGCCGTTGGTGAGGTTGAACGGCGTATTGAGGTTGTTCAGAAAGATGCGGATGATCTCGCCGAACCCGAGCGTGACGATGGCGAGATAGTCGCCGCGCAGGCGGAGCGTCGGCGCGCCGAGCATCACGCCAAACAGGCCGGCAAGCGCCGCGCCCAGCGGCAGGATGGCCCAGAACGGCAAGTGCAGGCCGAAATGCGGGCTGGCGAGCCAGGCGTACACGTAGGCGCCCAGGGCATAGAACGCGACGTAGCCGAGGTCGAGCAGGCCCGCGTAGCCGACGACGATATTGAGTCCCAGCGCCAGCATCACATAGAGCAGCGCCAGATCGAGCAGGCGCACCCATGAGCGCCCGAGACCGGTGTCGACCAGAAATGGCAGCAGCGCCAGCGCCAGCGCCAGCAGGCCGAACGAGAACCAGCGCGAGCGCAGCAGTTTCGAATCAAGCACGTTCGACCACCCGTGCACCCAGCAAGCCTGACGGGCGGAACACCAGCACTGTGATCAGCACGAAGAACGCGAACACATCCTGGTAGTTGCTGCCGAGAAAGCCGCCGGTGAGGTCGCCGATGTAGCCCGCGCCGAACGATTCGATCAGTCCCAGCAGCAACCCGCCCAGCATCGCCCCGGCGAGGTTGCCGATGCCGCCCAGCACCGCTGCCGAAAAAGCCTTGAGGCCGAGCAGAAATCCCATGTAGTAGTGGGCCAGTCCGTAGTAGGCGCTCACCATGACGCCCGCGATCGCGGCCAGCGCCGAGCCGATGACGAAGGTCGACGCGATCACCCGGTTCACGTCGACGCCCATCAGGCTGGCCACCTGGCGTGACTGCGCAGTGGCGCGCATGGCGCGGCCGAGCCGGGTTTTCTGCACCACCAGGATCAGCGTCAGCATGATGGCCAGCGCCAGCAGCAGGATCGCAATCTGCGTATCGCTGATGGTCGCGCCGAGAATTTCGTGGTGGCCTTGCGGCAGGATGGCCGGAAACGGAATGTACTGCTTGCCCCAGATCAGCATGGCGACGTTTTGCAGAATGATCGACACGCCGATCGCGGTGATCAGCGGGGCGAGTCGCGGCGCGTTGCGCAGCGGGCGATAGGCGACGCGTTCGATCAGCATCCCCAGCGCCATGCACACCGGAATGGCGACGGCCAGACCCGCCAGCAAAATGACCCCGCCCGGCAAACCCGGCGCCGCCATTGCCAGCGCGCCGATCACCGCCAGGGCCACCATCGCTCCCATCATGGTGATTTCGCCGTGGGCGAAATTGATCAGTTCAAGAATGCCGTACACCATGGTGTAGCCCAGCGCGACCAGCGCGTAGACGCTGCCCAGCACCAGACCGTTGATGAGTTGTTGCAGGAAAATATCCATGTGTCGTGAAACCTGCTTTTCGCTGCCGTCAGGGCAGGCACAAAACCGTATCCAATCGTCGCAAAGCTACGCGTTTGTCGCGTGGCTGGCTGCGCCGTCAGCGTGCAAACGCCTGTAATGGGGCGGAATGTAGCATAAGGGAGCCGCAATTCCGCCGATGGCGATGCGCGTTGCCGGGCACCCGCGCGCAGCCGACGCGGCGCTATAATCGCCGCTCTCATTCGCAAACCCGAGACGACGCTACGCGTCTCCGTCCGCATGCCCCAAGGTTTTTCGCTCAAAGATTCACTGGTGTCCCTGCTGCAGGATGCGCTCGCCAGCGTGGCACCCGACACCGCACTCACGCTCGAACTGGAGCGCCCGAAGAACGCATCCCACGGCGACTTTTCCAGCAACGCCGCGATGCAGCTGGCACGCCCGCTGAAGCGCAATCCGCGTGAACTCGCGCAGCAGATTCTGGATGCGCTGCCCGCTTCGCCCCTGATTGCCAGGGCTGAAATCGCTGGCGCCGGCTTCATCAATTTCCACCTCACGCCGGCTGCCTGGCATGGCATCGTGCCGGCGATACGCGCGGCGCGTGCGGGCTTTGGCCGCAGCGATGCGGGCGCCGGCCATAAAGTCCTGGTCGAGTTCGTTTCAGCCAATCCGACCGGCCCGCTGCATGTGGGGCACGGCCGCCAGGCTGCGCTCGGCGACGCGCTGTGCAACCTGTTCGCGGCGCAAGGCTGGGAAGTGTGCCGCGAGTTTTATTACAACGACGCCGGGGTGCAGATCCAGACGCTGGCCAACAGCGTGCAGGCGCGCGCGCGCGGGGTGAATCCAGGCGATACCGGCTGGCCGGAGTCGGCCTACAACGGCGACTACATCGCCGACATCGCGGCGGATTTTCTGGCCAGGAAAACCGTGCATGCCGACGACCGCGAGTTCACCGCGTCGGGCGACGTCAACGACCTGGATTCGATCCGCCAGTTTGCGGTGGCCTATCTGCGCCACGAGCAGGATCTCGATTTGCAGGCTTTTTCAGTTCGCTTCGACCACTATTACCTGGAGTCGAGCCTGTACACCAGCGGACGCGTCGAAGCCACGGTCAACAAGCTGATCGCCGCCGGCAAGACCTACGACCAGGACGGCGCGCTGTGGTTGCGCACCACCGACTACGGCGACGACAAAGACCGCGTGATGAAAAAGTCCGACGGCAGCTACACTTATTTCGTGCCCGACGTGGCCTACCACCTGGCCAAGTGGGAGCGCGGCTACACCCGCGCGATCAACATCCAGGGCACCGACCACCACGGCACCATCGCGCGCGTGCGGGCAGGCTTGCAGGCGGTTGGCGCAGGCATTGCCGCGGGCTACCCAGACTACCTGTTGCACACCATGATCCGCGTGATGCGGGGCGGCGAAGAGGTCAAGATTTCCAAGCGCGCGGGCAGCTACGTCACCCTGCGCGACCTCATCGACTGGACCAGCAAGGACGCAGTGCGTTTCTTCCTGCTCAGCCGCAAGGCCGACACCGAATACAGTTTCGATGTCGATCTCGCGGTCGCCAGGAACAACGACAATCCGGTGTATTACGTGCAATACGCCCATGCGCGGATTTGCCGGGTGTTCGAAGAATGGGGCGGCGATGCCGCGCAACTTGCCGGCGCCGATCTCGCGCCGCTTGCCAGTAGCCACGAACTGGCGCTGATGCAGCGCTTGGCCGAATATCCTGAAACCGTTGCCACGGCCGCGCGTGAACTGGCGCCGCATCTGCTGGTCCATTACCTGCAAACGCTGGCGGGCGATTTTCACGCCTGGTACAACGCCGATAAATTTCTGGTGGACGACGTAGCGACCAGACTGGCGCGACTGGCGCTGGCCGACGCCACCCGCATCACCATCGTGAACGGACTGGCCTTGCTCGGCGTATCCGCCCCGGAGAAAATGTAGCCATGGCAAAATCCACAACCCGCGGCACCGACCGTCGCTCGGGCGGCAATTCCCGCAAGGGGCGATCCGTCTTCACCGGCGTGCTGATCGGCCTCACTGTCGGCGCAATACTCGCCGTCGGCGTGGCTCTATGGGTGACCGGCAACAATCCGTTCAGGTCCAAGCCAGCCAGCCCGGAGGCGCACCCCGCCGCTGCAGCCGCGGCAGTCAAAACCGCGCCGCCGCCCGCCACGCCAGATACCGCGCCCAGCTTTGATTTTTACAAGGTATTGCCGGGTGACGCGCCGAGCGAGTTGCCGTCCGCCCCCAACAAGACAGTCGCCTCCCCCTTGTATTACCTGCAGGCAGGGGCATTCCACGATGCGGACGAGGCCGACAATCTGAAAGCCCAACTGGCGCTGCTGGGGGTTGAGGCCGAGATTCAAACCAGTGAAGTGACGGCGGACAAGGGTGTGTACCATCGCGTGCGCGTCGGCCCGTTTCGCGCCATGGATGAAGTCAATCGCACCCGCAGCCTGCTCACGCAGAACAATATTCCCGTCACCCTTGTCAAAGAAACCCCCACCCCTCAGGAGAAGCCTTGATGTTTGCCCGCCCCTTGGCGCTGTTTGCCGCCGCAGTATTGTTATTGTCCGCAGCGTTTCAGCCGGCTTTCGCCGCCCCCGATGCGGCATTTGAAGGCCACGATTACGCCGCGGTAAAAGCGCCGCAACCGGTCGCCACCGGCAAGAAAGTCGAGGTGCTGGAGTTTTTCTGGTATCGCTGCCCGCACTGCTTTCACCTTGAGCCCAGCCTCACTGCCTGGCTGAAAAAGCTGCCCAAGGATGCGCAGCTTCGCCGCGTTCCGGCCGTGTTCCGCGACGACTGGATGCCCGCCGCAAAAGTTTATTACACGCTGGAACAGATGGGCCAGCTGCGCCTGCACGACAAAGTGTTCGACGCGTACAACCTCGACAAACTCAATCTGGATGACCCGGCCGTGCTGGGCCCCTGGATCGCCAAGCAAGGTGTGGATCGCACTAAATTCGAGGCGATCTACAATTCGTTCTCCACGCAATCCAAGGCCATGCAAGGCGGCCAGCTGGCAACGGCTTACGCCATCACCGGCGTGCCTACCTTTGTTATCGACGGCAAATATTTGACCGCGCAGTCGATGACGCAAACTGAACCGCGCCTGTATGAGGTACTCGACCAGCTCATCGTCAAGGCGCGCGCCGAGCGCAGCGGCAAAAAGCCCGCAAAATAAGCCTGTTGTCAGCGCGCCCTCTCACCGTCTTCATCACCGGTGCCAGCTCCGGACTGGGCGCGGCACTGGCACGACACTACGGCGCGCAAGGCGCGCAGCTGGGCCTGCTTGGCCGCAAAGCTGACGCGCTCGCCGCCGTGGCGGCCGCATCGCGGACGTCGGCAAGATAGGTGTGTGCGTTGAGGCCGTCCGC
>JAAPAA010000073.1 GCA_012274165.1 Thiobacillaceae bacterium | reverse complement strand
GTACTTCGCCGCCTCGACGCCGGCCACCTTGCCGAACACGATTATTTCGGTCAGGGAATTCGATCCGAGCCGGTTGGCCCCGTGTATGCCCACGCTCGAGCATTCGCCAACCGAATACAAACCCGGCAGCGAGGAGGCCGTCTTGCCGTCGGCCTCGATTCCGCCCATGGTGTAGTGCACGCCGGGCAGGACCGGGATGCACTCGTGCGCCGGATCGATGCCCATGAATTCTTCCGCCAGCTCATAGATCTGCGGCAGGCGCTCGCGCAGGTAGGCCTCGCCCAGGTGGCGCAGGTCCAGATTCACCACCGATCCGAACTTGCCCTCGATCGTCCTGCCTTTCTGCTGCTCGTGCCAGAACGCCTGGCTCAGGCGGTCGCGCGGGCCAAGTTCCATGAACTTGTTGCGCGGTTTGTCCTCGGCTGGCCCGAGGCCATAGTCCTGCAGGTAGCGATAACCGTCCTTGTTCAACAGCAACCCGCCTTCGCCGCGGCACGCTTCGGTGAACAGCAGGCCGGTACGCGGCATGCAGGTCGGGTGATACTGCATGAACTCCATGTCGCGCAGCGGCACGCCATGGCGGTACGCAAGCGCCATGCCGTCGCCGGTGACGATGCCGCCATTGGTGTTTTCGCGGAATACGCGTCCGGCGCCGCCGGTGGCGATGATCACCGCTTTCGCCTGAATCATGCGGAATTCGCCCGTGGCGATTTCGATCACTACCGCGCCCTGGCAACGCCCGTCCTCGACCAACAGGTCGACGCAGAAATGTTCGTCGAAGCGCTTGATCGATGGGTACTTGATCGACGTCTGGAACAGCGTGTGCAGCATGTGGAAGCCGGTCTTGTCGGCAGCGAACCAGGTGCGCTCGATCTTCATGCCACCAAAGGGCCGCACGTTTGCGTGTCCGTCTTCCTTGCGGCTCCACGGGCAGCCCCAGTGCTCCATCTGCACCATCTCTTCGTGTGCGTGAGCGACAAAGTACTCGGTGACGTCCTGCTCGCACAGCCAGTCGCCGCCGCCCACCGTATCGTTAAAATGGTGGTCCAGGCTATCGTCGGGCCGCGTTACCGCGGCAGCGCCCCCTTCCGCCGCCACCGTGTGGCTGCGCATTGGGTAGACCTTGGAAATCAGCGCGATTTTCAGTGTGGGATCCGCTTCCGCGACCGCGATCGCGGCCCGCAGTCCGCCCCCACCGGCGCCTATGATCGCTACGTCCGCCTTGAATACTTCCACTGCTTATCTCCCCATCGGTGAAACTGATGCGATTCTAACTCGAAAGGCGGATGAGTGCCTTGCGCGTCGTTCGAACTTGCCCGCCGACTGGACAAATCAAGCCGGCCGCAAGCGCGGCTGGGACCGTAAGTGCAGCGATGCTGCGGCTGCCCTGGCTTACAACGAAACTAGGGGATATATCCCCTCGCGCCCTGCAGCCAAGCCCGCCGCAACCGATAGACCTTTTGCGACGGCTGTCAAGTTAACGCGCACGACAATTTGCTTTGTTGATCCAAATCAAACGCGCGCCTGAAAGTTCGAACAGCATATGCACATTGGCCGCCACCGCGCACCGCGGAATCGACCGGCGCCGAGGCGCAACTGCGCCGAGCCGCCACAGGGTCAACCATTTCAATTCAAGCCACCGGAGCATTCCATCATGTATGAAAAACCCAATTCCAACGGCAAGCAGTCGATGCCATCCGGGCTCGCGCTGCTGCGCGATCCGGCTCTGAACAAAGGTACCGGTTTTACCGAAGCGGAGCGCGACAAGTACAGCCTGCGCGGTTTTCTGCCGCCGCACGTTCACACCCAGGCCGAGCAGGCCGAGCGCGTGCTGATGCGGCTGCGCAAAATGCCCGACCCGCTGGAGAAATACGTTGCGCTCACCGCCTTGCACGATCGCAACGAATCGCTGTTCTTCCGCCTCCTGTGCGACAACATCGACGAGATGCAGCCGCTGGTGTACACCCCGACCGTCGGCCTCGCATGCCAGAAATTCGGGAAAGTCTTTCAACGCTCGCGCGGCCTGTTCATCGGTGCCAATGACAAGGGACGCATCGCGCAGATACTGCGCAACTGGCCCTACCAGGCGGGCATTATCGTCGTCACTGACGGCGAGCGCATCCTCGGCCTGGGCGACCTCGGCGCCAACGGCATGGGAATTCCCGTAGGCAAGCTTTCGCTCTATACCGCGTGTGCCGGAGTGCACCCGCAGCTGTGTCTGCCGATCACGCTGGATGTCGGCATCAACAACCCGACCCTGGCCGAGGACCCGTTTTACGTAGGGCTGCGCCAGCGTCGCCTGACCGGCGCCGCCTACGACGAATTGGTGGAAGAATTCGTCACTGCAGCAACGGAAGTATTCCCGGGAGTCGTGATTCAGTTCGAGGATTTCGCCAATCACAACGCGTTCCGGCTGCTGAAGAAATACCGCGACCGGATCTGCACCTTCAACGACGACATTCAGGGCACGGCGGCCGTCGCGCTCGCCGGCATATTCTCGGCATTGCGCATC
>JAAPAA010000072.1 GCA_012274165.1 Thiobacillaceae bacterium | reverse complement strand
TGCACGCAGAAGGTGAATGCCCCTTTTGAGGTGCGCTATTTTTTTTATAGCGAATTTTTTAAAGCACCAAATTTTGGTGCGACGATATTTTAAGGAGTAAGAAATGGCTGTTCAGCAGAATAAAAAATCCCCGTCCAAGCGCGGCATGCACCGCTCGCACGATTTTCTGACCGCTCCGGCACTGGCTGTTGAAGCGACCACGGGCGAAGCCCACCTGCGTCACCATATCAGCCCCAACGGCTTTTATCGTGGCCGCAAAGTCGTCAAGACCAAAGGCGATTAATTTCATTCGTGCCGCGTTTGATCGCGTTGTGTTTATTCACACCGACGTTTGATCACATCGACGTGGCGCGTTCTGTTCAGCCCATTTTTCCGGCTGCATGAGAAATATCACAGTTGCCATTGATGTCATGGGGGGCGATCACGGTCCTCATGTCACGGTTCCGGCAGCAATCCATTGTCTTGCGCGTCATCCCGACCTGAATGTGATTCTGGTCGGGCCGCAGGACATTGTCGCGGCCGAGCTCAAGGCGCGCCGCACCAAGACCAGTCCACGTCTGATCGTGCGCCACGCCAGCCAGGTGGTGGCGATGGACGAAGCGCCCGCGATGGCTCTGCGCGGCAAAAAGGACTCTTCGATGCGGGTGGCAATCGACCTGGTCAAGTCCGGCGAAGCCGATGCCTGTGTGTCTGCCGGCAATACCGGTGCCCTGATGGCGACCGCGCGTTTCGTCCTGAAAACCCTGCCGGGTATCGATCGTCCGGCGATTGCCGCCGTGATGCCGACCATCAGCGGGCACGCGCTGGTACTGGACATGGGCGCCAACGTCGATTGCACGGCCGAGCATCTGCTGCAGTTCGGCATCATGGGCGCGATGCTGGTGTCGGCCGTGGAACATATACCCAACCCGAGCGTGGGGCTGTTGAACATCGGCGAAGAAGACATCAAGGGCAACGAGATGGTGAAGCAGGCTGCCGAACTGCTGCGCGACAGTCATCTCAATTTCTACGGCAATGTCGAAGGCAACGATATTTTCAAAGGCACCACTGACGTGGTTGTGTGCGATGGCTTCGTCGGCAACGTGACGCTTAAAGCGTCCGAAGGGCTGGCCAAGATGATTGCGACTACGCTGAAGGCCGAGTTCAAGCGCAACTGGCTGACCCGGCTGTCCGGCCTGATGGCTTTGCCGGTGCTGAATGCCTTCAAGCGACGGCTCGACCCGCGTCGCTATAACGGCGCCACGCTGCTGGGACTGAAAGGCGTGGTGGTCAAAAGCCACGGTTCGGCCGACTGTTTTTCGTTTGAACACGCGATCGATACCGCCAGCGATGAAGTTCGCAACAATGTGCTGAAACGCATTACCGATCAGATCCAACTCCTGCAACGGGTGCCCGCTTGACCTATTCCCGTATTCTTGGCACGGGCAGCTATCTGCCCGCGCGCATCCTCACCAACGCTGATCTCGAGAAACTGGTTGAGACGAACGATCAATGGATTGTCGATCGAACCGGTATTCGCGAGCGCCACATTGCGGCCGAGGGTGAGTTCACCAGCGATCTGGCAACCCAGTCCGCACGCGCCGCGCTCGATGCGGCCGGCCTGGCGATAGACGATATCGACCTGCTGCTGGTCGCCACCACCACGCCCGACCTGGTGTTCCCCAGCACCGCCTGCATCGTGCAGTCCAAGCTTGGCATGACCAATGGCAAGCCGGCGTTTGACTTGCAGGCTGTGTGCAGCGGGTTTGTCTATGCCCTGTCGGTGGCGGATCAGTTCATCAAGACCGGCGCTGCCAAACACGTGCTGGTAATCGGCGCTGAGACCCTGTCGCGCATCACCGACTGGAACGACCGTGGCAACTGCATTCTGTGGGGCGATGGCGCGGGCGCCGTGGTGCTCGGCGCATCCGGCGAACCCGGCATCATCGCTACCCACATCCATGCCGACGGCCGCCATAAGGAATTGCTGCGCACCACGACCGGCGTGTCGAGTGGCATGGGCGAACCCGCACTGATGAGGATGGAAGGCAACGCCGTGTTCAAGATGGCGGTCAACACGCTCGACCGCATTGTTGACGAAACGCTCGAAGCCAACGGCTTGCAGAAATCCGATATCGACTGGCTGGTGCCGCACCAGGCCAATATCCGCATCATTACTGCTACCGCGAAAAAGCTCGGCATGAGCATGGACCACGTGGTGACCACCGTGGCGGGCCATGGCAATACCTCGGCCGCGTCGGTGCCATTGGCGTTTGACGTGGCGGTTCGCGACGGCCGCATCCAGCGTGGGCAGACGGTGCTGATGGAAGCCTTTGGCGGCGGCTTTACCTGGGGCTCCGCGCTCCTCAAGTATTAAGGGATTCACATGGCTACCCACAATAAAAAGCTGGCTTTCGTCTTTCCCGGGCAGGGCTCGCAGTCGGTCGGCATGATGCAGGGTTGGGGCGAGCGCGCCGAAGTGCGCGCCACCTTTGCCGAAGCCGCCGACGCGCTCGGTCAGGATCTATGGGCATTGGTGACCGACGGCCCGGCCGATCTGCTCAACCAGACGGTTAACACCCAGCCTGCAATGCTGGCAGCCGACGTGGCAGTCTGGCGCGTGTGGCAGGCTGCGGGCGGAGCGACCCCCGCATTGCTGGCTGGCCACAGCCTCGGCGAATATGCGGCGCTGGTCGCTGCCGGTGCACTGGGTTTTGCCGATGCGATCAAACTGGTGCGTTTTCGTGCCGAGGCGATGCAGGCCGCCGTGCCCGAAGGCGTTGGCGCGATGGCAGCGATTCTGGGCTTGGACGACGATGCAGTACGCGCGGTGTGCGCTGACGCGGCAGCAGGCGAAGTGGTCGAGGCGGTGAACCTGAATTCCCCGGGCCAAGTGGTCATTGCAGGCAACAAGGCTGCGGTCGAGCGCGCGATGGCACTGGCGAAGGAAAGGGGTGCCAAGCGCGCCCTGCCGCTGCCCGTCAGCGTGCCATCGCATTCCTCGCTGATGCTGCCGGCTGCCGAGAAACTACTGGCGCATTTGCAAGGTGTGGCGATTGCTGTGCCGACGATCCCGGTGCTACACAATACCGATGTGCAAAGCCATACCTCTGCAGATGCGATTCGTGCGGCGCTGGCCAAGCAGCTGCATACCCCGGTGCGCTGGGTCGAGACGGTGCAGGCGCTGAAAGCTGCCGGGATCGAACGCGTGATCGAATGCGGCCCCGGCAAGGTGCTGGCGGGCCTCAACAAGCGCATTGACGACAGCCTGCCGGCCGTGGCGCTGGTGGATGAAGCCAGCCTGCAGGCTGCATTGAACAACTGATGGGAGACAACATGCTGCAAGGACAAATCGCCCTCGTTACGGGCGCCAGCCGCGGCATCGGCCAGGCAATCGCGCTGGCGCTCGGTAACGCAGGGGCCACCGTAATCGGCACCGCCACCAGCGACAAGGGCGCGCAGGCAATCAGCGATTACCTGGCCGCTGCCCGTATCAAGGGTTGTGGCATGAACCTCAATGTCACCGATGCCGCCGCTGTGGATGCCGTCATCAGCGCAATCAACACGCAGTTCGGCGACGTCGGCATTCTGGTCAACAACGCGGGCATCACGCGCGACAATCTGCTGATGCGGATGAAGGACGAGGAGTGGGACGACATCGTGGCGACCAACCTGACGTCCGTTTTCCGTCTGTCGCGTGCAGTGCTGCGCGCGATGATGAAAGCGCGCACCGGGCGCATCATCAGCATCGCTTCGGTGGTCGGCGCAATGGGCAATGCCGGACAGACCAATTACAGTGCGGCCAAGGCCGGCATCATGGGCTTCACCAAGTCACTGGCGCGTGAGGTGGGCAGCCGCAATATCACCGTCAACTGCGTTGCGCCGGGATTTATTGACACCGACATGACCCGCGCGCTGCCCGATGCGCAGCGCCAGGCTTTGCTGAATCACATTCCGCTGGGACGCCTGGGTGCCGTAGACGATATCGCGCAAGCCGTGTTGTTTTTGGCGTCACCAGCTGCAGGCTACATTTCAGGAACAACTTTGCACGTCAACGGCGGCATGTACATGGCATAAGCAGCGGCTAATTTTGGTAGAATCCGGGGCTACAATTTTCAGTGGTTTCAATTTCATGGCTTCAGCTTGATTGAAGCCTCATTTTTTAAGAGGGGATTAGTAATGGAAAACGTACAGCGTGTATTTAAAGTCGTCGCCGAGCAATTGGGCGTTAACGAAGCCGAGATCAAGAACGAGTCTTCCTTTGTGGGTGATCTGGGTGCTGATTCGCTCGATACGGTCGAACTGGTGATGGCGCTGGAAGAAGAGTTCGGCTGCGAAATCCCCGATGAAGATGCGGAAAAAATCACCACCGTCCAGCAGGCGATTGACTACGTCAACAGCCATTCGAGCTGATTGATCGTTTATTAAGCTAGCACTGAGCAGAAGGACTGACTTTTGTCCAAACGTCGCGTTGTCGTCACCGGACTGGGGATCGTCTCCCCGGTCGGCAATACCATTCCGGAGGCCTGGGATAACCTGGTCGCCGGTCGTTCCGGAATCGCCCGGATTACCCGTTTTGATCCGACGCCATTTGCTTCGCAAATAGCCGGCGAGGTCAAAAATTTCGACGTTGGACAATATATCAACCCGAAAGAAGCGCGCCGCATGGATATCTTTATCCAGTTTGGCATGGCTGCGGGGATACAGGCGATACGCGACTCGGGGCTGGAAGTCACCGAAGCCAATGCCGAACGCATCGGCATCAATATCGGCTCCGGCATCGGCGGCTTGCCGCTGATCGAAGGAACTCACGATTTGCTGCTGGAATCGGGTCCGCGGAAGATTTCTCCCTTCTTCATTCCGGGGTCCATCATCAACATGATTTCCGGCAACCTGTCCATCGAGTTTGGCATCAAGGGCCCCAACCTGGCGGTCGTGACTGCCTGCACCACTGGCTTGCATGCGATTGGCTTGTCAGCCCGCATGATCGCGTATGGCGATGTGGATGTGATGGTCGCCGGCGGCGCCGAATGTGCGACCTCGCCCCTGGGCGTGGGCGGCTTCGCGGCGGCACGCGCGCTATCCACCCGTAACGACGATCCCGCGACCGCCAGCCGTCCGTGGGACAAGGATCGTGACGGCTTCGTGTTGGGCGAAGGCGCCGGGGTGCTGGTGCTCGAAGAGTATGAGCACGCCAAAGCGCGTGGTGCCAAAATCTACGCTGAAGTGGTGGGTTTCGGGATGAGTGGCGACGCTTATCACATTACCTCACCGAGCACCGACGGCCCCAGGCGTTCGATGGTGAATGCGATGGCAGACGCCGGTCTGAATCCTGATCAGATTCAATATGTGAACGCGCACGGCACCTCGACCCCGCTCGGCGACAAGAATGAAACCGATGCGATCAAGCTTGCCATGGGCGATGCGGCCTACAAAACAGTGGTCAATTCAACCAAGTCGATGACCGGCCATTTACTGGGTGGCGCAGGCGGCGTTGAATCGATATTCACCGTGCTGGCTGTACATCATCAGGTGTCTCCACCGACCATCAATATCTTTTCGCAAGACCCGGAGTGCGATCTTGATTACTGCGCCAATACGGCGCGCGACATGAAGATCGATGCGGCACTCAAGAACAACTTCGGGTTTGGCGGCACCAACGGTTCGCTCATTTTCAAACGCGTTTGACGCCAACGACAAACGGCCCAACTGCAAACGACCCGCCCATGCTGGAAATTCGGGAATGGCCAGGCCATCCTGATCTGATCGGACTGCAGGCGTCGAATCCGCAGCGTTACCCGGGACTGTTTCTGAGTAGTGGCGATACCGGCTGGGACGTGTTGTTTGCGTTTCCGCAGGACGTCACACGCATCGATACTGCGGACGACCTGCAACGCTTGCAGGCGCATCCGGCAATGCGGCTCCAACCCACCTCAACTCATCGCACTGTACATGGCTTGCCGTTTACGGGCGGCTGGCTATGCGCATTGGCGTATGAATTGGGCGGCGCGTTCGAACCCCATGTCGGGTTGGCTGACGATGCGGATTTTCCATTGGCCTGGCTGGCACGCATCCCCGCTGCCATTCTGTTCGACCGACGCAACGGGCGTTGTGTAATGGTGGCTGAATCCGCCCAGCGCACGCTGGTCGAGGAGATGGCGCACGATCTAGCGCAGCCGTCCTGTCCCATTCCCGCTTTGCCGAAACTGGCTGCGTTGCATGAAGATGATCCCGCTGCTTTTTTGGCGGGTGTTGCGCACATCCAGGATTACATCCGGGCTGGCGATGTGTTTCAGGTGAATTTGTCGCGTGGCTGGCAGGCCGGGTTTGCCGAGCCAGTGTCCCCAGCCGCCCTGTTGACGCGACTGATGCAGCGTAATCCCGCGCCTTATTCCGCCCTGTTGCAGATGGACGACTGGGCGATCGTGAGTTCTTCGCCCGAACGGCTGGTGCGTCTCGGTCGTGACGGGATCCTGGAAACCCGGCCGATCGCGGGCACCCATCCGCGCAGCGAAGACGCCGTGGAAGACGCTGCGTTGCGCGCACGCCTGCAAGCGCATCCCAAAGAGCGTGCCGAACACGTCATGCTGGTTGATCTGGAACGCAACGATCTGGGGCGGGTGTGCGTAGCGGGCAGCGTGGAGGTGGGTGCGTTGATGGAAATCGCCAGCTACCGGCACGTGCATCACATCGAGTCGACTGTGAGTGGAAAACTGCGCGCGGGGATGTGCGTGTTCGATGCCCTGCGCGCGGTGTTTCCCGGCGGCACCATCACCGGCTGTCCCAAGGTGCGCACGATGCAGATTATTCATGAGTTGGAGCGGACGCCGCGGCGCAGTTATACCGGCAGCGTCGGCTACATCAATCTCGATGGCAGTTTCGATTTCAATATTCTGATCCGCAGTTTTCTGTTGCGCGGAAGCGAACTGAGTTTTCGTGCCGGTGCCGGCATCGTGGCCGATTCGGTTGCTGCGCGCGAACTTGACGAAACTCGTGCCAAGGCGCGCGGGCTGTTGCGCACACTGGAGGCCACATGATCCGCGTCAATGGCCAGACGACCGACAGCGTGAGTGCACGGGATCGCGGGCTGGCCTATGGCGATGGCGTGTTTCGCACGCTGCGCACCCAGGCCGGCCAGCCTGTATGGTGGGAAGACCATTACGCCAAGCTGGCGGCCGATTGTGCGGCGTTGATGCTGGAATGCCCGGATCAAGCTGAATTGTGCGCCGAGGTGTGCCAGGTGGCCGGAACCGGGCAGGGCGTCGTCAAGATCGTGCTGACCCGCGGTGCGGGTGCGCGCGGCTACGCCTTGCCGCCCGAGCCCGCGACCACATGCATCGTGCTGGCGTCTGTGCTGCCGCAGCATGCGCAGGTGTTCGACGACGTCCGGGCGCGCTGGTGTGAACTCAAGCTGGCACGGCAGCCCCGGCTGGCGGGAATCAAGCATCTGAACCGGCTGGAAAATGTGCTGGCTCGCGCTGAATGGAACGACCCGGCAATAGCCGAAGGACTGGTGTGCGACGACAGCGGGGCGGTCATCAGCGGCGTGATGAGCAACCTATTCTGGATCAAGGACGGCGAGTTGTTTACCCCGGATTTGAGCCAGTGCGGCGTGGCGGGTGTGGCCAGAATGCGACTATTGCGTGCCGCTGCGCGCCTGGGTATGGGCATCCATATCGATCGTTTTCTCCCGGCCGATATACTTGCGGCTGATGAAGTGATGATCTGCAATAGCGTCATGGGCGTGCGCCGCGTGGCACGTCTGGATGACACAACCTGGTCGCCTGCGGGCTGGACCCCAACCTTGAATAACGCTTTGTATGAAAACCTGGATTAAGCGACTGCTGCTGCTGACGATAATGGCTGCATTGGCGGGGGGCGGTGGACTGGCCTGGTATGCCACGCAGCTTTTGCACATCGAACCGCTGCCCAAAAGCCTGAACGTGACGCCAGGAACGAATTTGCGGAGCCTGAGCACGATGCTCGAACGCGAAGGCGTGATTGGCAACGCACCGGTGTTCTGGTTGCTTGGGCGCGCGCTGGGAAAAGGCAGCAAGCTGAAGCTCGGGGTCTATACGCTGGATAAACCGCTCACGCCGCTGGGCTTGTATGACGTTTTTGAGCGTGGCGAAGTTTCGCAAGCGATCATTCAATTCATCGAAGGAAAAAATTGGCGCGAAGTGCGCGCAACGCTAGCCGAACAACCCCTGCTGAAAAATGACAGCGCAGCCATGAGCGATGCCGAACTCATGAGCGCAATCGGCGCAGAAGAAAGCCATCCAGAAGGACTGTTGTTTCCTGACACCTATTTCTACGCGCCGCATACCTCCGACCTTGATGTGCTGCGCCGCGCCTATCGCTTGCAGCGCGACAAACTCCAGGCCGCCTGGGAGATGCGCGCGCCCGGGCTGCCGTACCGCACGCCGTATGAGGCGCTGATCATGGCGTCCATCGTCGAAAAGGAAACCGGCGCGGCGTTTGAGCGCCCGCAGATTGCCGGGGTCTTCCTAAACCGGCTCAGGCTGGGGATGCGCCTGCAAACCGACCCCACCGTGATCTACGGGCTGGGTGAGCGCTACGATGGCAACCTGCGCCGGGTCGATCTGCAAACAGACACGCCCTACAACACCTACACGCGTGCCGGTCTGCCGCCGACGCCGATTGCAATGCCAAGCGAGGCCTCGATTCTGGCGGCCCTGCATCCAGACAAAACCGATGCGCTGTATTTTGTTTCCAGGAAAAACGGCACACATGTCTTTTCCAGCACGCTCGAAGCCCATAACCGCGCGGTAAACCGCTACCAACGATGACCATGCCCGGCAAATTCATCACCCTCGATGGCGTCGATGGCGCCGGCAAAAGCACTCATCTGGGTTTTGTTGCCGACTGGCTGCGCCAGCAGGGCAGGGAGGTCATCGTCACCCGCGAGCCCGGCGGCACGCCTCTGGGCGAAACCCTGCGGGAACTACTGCTGCATCGCGAGATGGATGCGGATACCGAATTGCTGTTGATGTTCGCTGCGCGGCAGGAACACCTGGCCCAGCTGATTCTGCCGGCGCTGGCGCGTGGCGCATGGGTGCTGTCAGACCGCTTTACCGATGCCAGCTACGCCTACCAGTGTGGCGGCCGTGGAATTGCGGTGGAACGCATTGCCGCGCTGGAGGCCTGGGTGCAGCGTGGCTTTTCCCCCGACCTGACCTTGCTGTTCGATGTGCCGTCAGAGGTGGCCGAGGCGCGCCGTTCCGCCGCGCGTGCGGCCGACCGTTTCGAGCGCGAGGCCGATTCGTTCTTCAACCGGGTGCGCCAGGCGTATCTGGACCGGGCGCAGGCCGATCCCAAGCGCATCCGGGTGCTGGATGCGTGTCACAGCATTGCCGAACTGCAAGCCGAAATCAGCCAACTGCTGCAGGAATTGACGTGAACGCACCCTATCCCTGGCTGGCTGCGTCATGGCAGCATCTGCTGGCGACACGGAGGCGTCCGGCGCAGGCCTTGTTGTTGGCGGGTCCGTGCGGCGTTGGTAAAAGCGCGCTGGCGCAGGCGTGGGCGCAGACCCTGCTGTGCGAAGCGCCCCTGCCAGATAGCGCGGCGTGCGGCAGCTGCGCGGCCTGCCACTGGTTCGAGGCGGGCACACATCCGGATTTTCACGCCGTCACCCTGCAGGAAAAAACCACCAAGGAAGGCGACACGCGGATGGCCACCGCCATCGAGGTCGATCAGGCGCGTGAAGCGGTCGATTTCGTCCGCTTGTCGACCTACAGGGCAGGACATCGCGTCGTATTGGTCAATCCGGCGGATGCGCTCAATGTCGCTTCCGCCAACGCCCTGTTAAAGGTACTGGAAGAGCCGCCGTTAAATACAGTGTTCGTGCTGGTGTCGGATCAGCCGCGCCGCTTGCTGCCGACCATACGCAGCCGCTGTGCCCGTTTCGACATTGGCTTGCCGCCGGTTGGACTGGCGGCAGACTGGCTGACCGGGCAAGGCGTGGACGACGCGATGAATCTGCTGGCGCTGGCAGGAGGCTCGCCTTTGGTCGCGCAGGGCTGGGGCAGCACTGAGCTGGACGAACGTCGCGGGGTGCTGGAAGGCCTGGCGCGTCCCGACCGGCTTGATCCGGTGACCCTGGGCGAGCGCTGGAAGGCGGTCAGCCCCCAGACGTGGCATAACGTGGTGTACAAGTGGCTGGGCGATTTGCTGGCCGTGAAACTGCAAGGCGAGGTACGGTTTAACCGCGATTTTGCAGATGTGCTGGGACAACTGGGCAAACAGGCTGATCTGGCAGGTTTGCTGGCACTGGCAAAAATGCAGGCAGCCGAGGGCAGGACGCTGACGCATCCGCTCAACCGGAGCCTGCAGTTACAGGCCTGGCTGATTCAGTACCGACATGTGTTCGATTGAAGAAAGACAGCGAAGAGATACGATCATGAGTGCAATTCCAAACGATATTGTGGGACAGGTTCGGCCCGGTGTGCTGTCGCTTTCGATCAAGGAAAAATCAGCCTTGTTCGCTGCTTTCATGCCCTTTATCAAGGGCGGCGGATTGTTCATTCCGACCAATAAAACCTACAAGATGGGCGAGGACGTCTTTATGCTGCTGACGCTGATGGACGACGCCTCCAAGCTTCCCGTGTCAGGCAAGGTGGTGTGGGTGACGCCCGCTGGTTCGCACGGCGGCCGCACGCAAGGCGTAGGTGTGCAGTTTGCGGCGAACGAAAGCGGCCGGGCCGCAGAAAAGAAAATTGAAGGTCTGCTCGGCGGTTCGTTAAAATCATTGCGTCCCACCCACACGATGTAGCACCGTCATGCGGCGTGGGTGAATTTATTGACTCCACCTCGCGTCTGCGCGACGAGCCGCATCATGTATATCGATTCCCACTGCCACATCAATTTCCCCGATTTTTCCGACAAGCTGCCTGAGCTGTTCGGTCTGATGAAGGACAACCAGGTAAGCCACGCCTTGTGCATCAGCGTGGAACTGGAAAAATTCCCCGAGATTCGCCGCCTGGCCGAGACCTATCCGAATGTGTACGCCTCGGTCGGGGTGCATCCCGACCACGAAGAGTGCACCGAGCCCACTGTGGATGAACTGGTCGCATTGGCGGATCACCCAAAAGTGGTGGCGATTGGCGAAACAGGCCTGGATTATTTCCGGCTAACCGGCGACCTCGAATGGCAGCGCGAACGCTTTCGCACCCATATCCGCGCCGCGCGGATGACGCAAAAACCCTTGGTAATCCACACGCGTGCGGCAGCCGACGACACGCTGCGCATCATGCGAGAAGAACAGGCGGGCGAGGCGGGCGGGGTGATGCATTGCTTCACCGAAAGCCTGGCGGTGGCCGAAGCGGCGATCGAGCTGGGGTTTTAT
>JAAPAA010000071.1 GCA_012274165.1 Thiobacillaceae bacterium | reverse complement strand
GCATCGACATCTCGAGCTATTCACAAGCCAAGCTCAACGCCGTGGCGAGACAATTGAACGAAAGGCCGAGAAAGACTCTCGGCTTCCAGACGCCGGCTGAGATGTTCAGCCAGACCGTTGCGTCGACCGGTTGAATCCGCCACCCTAAACCGCCATTCGCGACGCTGGAATTGATGCCCAAAAGCCGACATTCACTCCCAGGCACCTCAACTGGCCAACACATCACCTGCCGCTTCTCGCGCTGAGCCTGCCAAATATTCCGCGGCGGTTTTCGCCAACGAAATGTGCGGCTGGCCGGGAGCTTTCAAGCTTGTACCGCAGTCACATGTAGGCGCTCGGAAACTGCTCTGGTCAATGGAGAAGGCCCCCAAGCTTCTCGCAGGAGTCGCATCCGGTCTGGTTCGGCATCATCGTCATCGTCATGACCGTGGAACTGGGCTTGATTCACCCCCCCGATCAGTCGGAAGCAACCCGCGACCGGCTATGGTCGTGCATTCTCAACAGAGCCTTACCTCGAACCGGCGCGAAAGCCCCTCCAGGTGCAGGTTGCGGATGTGTCGCGCCTTGACGTCCAGAAAGCGCTGCTGCCGGAAGGTGGAGAACGCCCGGCTGACGGTCTCCAGCTCGATGCCAAGATAACTGGCGATTTCGGCGCGGCTCATGCGCAGATGGAATTCCTGCCTCGAATAGCCGCGCGCCCCGTACCGCTGCGACAGATCGATCAGGAAGGCGGCCAGCCGCTCCTCCGCGGACATCGTGCCCAGCACCATCATCAATGTGTGCTTGCGCAGGATTTCACGGCACATCAGCCTGCTGATGACGTGCTGCATGCCCTTGTCGCCGACTGCCAGTTCGAACAGGTGGACATAGGCAATGTCGCACAGCTCGGTGTCTTCCAGCGCCATCGTCGTACTGCGATACTGTCCGTTCGCCACCCCATCCAGCCCCACCAGTTCGCCAGCGAGGTGAAAGCCGCTCACTTGTTCGCGGCCGCCGGAGCCGGTGAGGCTCGACTTCAGCGTGCCGGAGCGCACGGCGTGGACGTAGTGGAAGCGCTCACCTTCGCAGTAGAGTTTTTGTCCCGCCTTGATCTTCCGCCTGGTGAACTTCACGCTGTCCATCCGAGCCCGGGTGACGCCATTCATGCTGCTCGGCAAGCAGAGGTGCTGCATTGGGCAAGCTGAGCACTGTTTGCCGACCGGCTGGGCTGGCCGCACCCCGGAATGAGCGGGCAGCATGCGGCTTGTGTCGTCGACAGCGGCGTCAAGAACGGAAACGGACATTGCGTTGGGCGGACCGATGAGGCGCAGTCGATTATTGGACGGTCCGGTGCCGAACGATCATCCGGTCGACTTCCGCTAGCGCGCAGACCAGGGCTTTTTCCGCCGTCGGAACGACGCCAATGAGGGTCTCGACCTCCATGGCCTGCTCCAGCATTCGCAGCAGCATCCATTCGACCTCCGAAAGGGCATCGATTTCGTTGTTCACTCTGGTTCACCATTGATCGGCTTGATCCACAAACGCACTTAACGCCTGCCTGCGCCCTCGCGCACGACCGACCGGCGTGCAGGTATCGGGCCAAGGAGCTGCATTTTCGTGCGTTGGCAGGACACTGGCGTCGGACTGCGAATCGTGTCTCGACTCAAATCAAAGAAAGAGGGGAAACAGGAAGGCCCTCAATGAATTCACGTTGCACTGGAGCGGGTTGCTGTGACCGATGATCCACCATTACTGCCGAGCCACACCTTGATGCACGTCATTGGTCGCACGATCACCGCTCAAGTCGGGGGAAGATCGGAATGTCGCTCCGATGCAAACCATTCACTTTTGCAGAATGGCATCCTCGACCAGGACCTTATACGAATAACCCGCGCCAAAATCCTTGTCGGTCCGCACCAAGCCCTTGGCCGTCACGACGTCGCCGAGTCCGGCCTGACCTTGGGTCGTCACCAGCACATCGTTCGAATTGTCCGAGGCCGATCCGGAACCGTCGCGCAGGTGAATCCAGTTCTTGCCCATCACGGCGGCGTTGTACTTCACGACCCTGCCGCGAACCACAACCGTCTGGTCTTTGAGATCCGCACTTTGTCTGACGATTTCCTCTACGGTGCGCGCCGCCGGTCCACTGGCCTTGGCCACTTTGGCGTCAGCAGGCGTCGTCTCGGCTCCACCCGCCGAACCTGCCATGCTTCCACCGCTGCTCGCGCCGCCCAGTACCCCGAATACGATCCTGTCGAAGGTCCTGCCCAGCGCCTTGCTCTCGAAGTCTTCCATGACGGAGATGTCTTCGATCGTCACCTGTTCGCCTGCGGTCACTGCTGCCTTGGCGACTGCAGCCCAAGTCTCGCCGTCTGAGGTCTTCAATCGCAGGTACGTATAGTTGCCCACATTTTTGAATTCAAGCACCTCCCCCCTGAGCAGCGACATGTCCAGCGCAGCCGCGGTATCCGCAGCCCAAGTGGCGCCGAAGAACAGCAGGGCGAGAATTGATAAAAGTGACTTCATATCAGTATGCTATAGCGTTTTGCTTTTCGTTCATGCCGTTCTTGTTTGAACGCACAAAAATAAGGGGCTGACCATGGTCAGCCCCTACATTGTTACAGACCTAGCTGATTACTTCTGGTGGCACTGGGTGCAGATGTATCCGTCCACGGGGCCGCCAGCGAGTTTGCCAGTCAGGAGCAATTGATCCTTGGTACGGCTTCCGTTATGTACGTCGTGGCAGGAGGTGCACTCGATACCGGTCTTGCCTGCGGAGGTGCCTGCAATGATATTGCCGGTGCCGTCATCCTGGAACAGACGAATGCCCTTGGTGGTCGGATCTGCAACCCAATCGGTCAACGTCGCCTGGCTACCTGTGGTCGTAAAATTGTAGGTGCCGCCTGCGTTACCGAGGGGGTATGGCATGGCCACAGGATGCGTTCCCGACATATCACCCGCAGCTGTTGCGACTTCATGGCCGGTATTGAACGATCCAGCAGGAGCGAGATATTTGGCACCAGCCGTCATGGCCCGGTTAAACCACATGCCATCGGTGCTGGAAATGGCACCATCATGACAGCTCAAGCATTTGGTGGTGGGGCCCTTGTAGGTGTCGCCCTTGAAGGTTGCGTAGGTGGTGCCAGCCGTGGTGGCGGGGACATTCCAGCTGTAGCCCGTGGTCTGCAATGTGTGGTTCCACAGCAGGTTGGTGGACTTGGCCTGGTGCGGTGTATGGCATTTGGTACATTGGCCGATCTGCACGCGAACGACAGCCTGTTTGCCGGTGACTGGGTCCATATACGGAAATGCGGTCACCTGACTGCCAGCCGTCGCAGATGTATCGGTGGCCGCTTTCATCCATTGCAGCAACGCAGTGCCGCCGCCTGTGCCACCGCCAGTTACCGGAGCGCTCCAGTCATGGGGTGTTCCGGTAATCCCAGCCCCCGCCACGTACGCGGCCGATGCGACCGTTGAGGCAAGCACCAAGCCCGCCGCCAATACCACTCTTAAAAGTTTCATGTTTGCACCCCAAGTTTTTGGAAAAAATCCACTCTGATACCCGCCGTTGTAAGTGCAATAACCGTGCCGGTAGTCGGGCTAACGCTTCGTGCAAGACGCCGAAGGATTTCTTTCAAGGAAATCAAGCACTTGTAGGAAGACTGGAATATCTTTTGGATGCTTTCGAGCCCGGATACTTTCGCAGAACTTCGAAAACAGCTCTCGCGTATTCCTATCCGTGCGAAAACGTGGGGAAAGCATCACTCGCGATCGGCCCGGGCACAACCGGGCATTCCGAAGAGCAACGCGATTGCAGGATCAGCAGCCGAGTCTGCAAAGACCCGCCGCGCAGATCACCTCGGGGCGAGGATCTTTCTCTTAAGCAGATTCATGGCGGGGGCGGCACCACCGTAAGCGCGTGAATTGTGTTCCACGCCATGGCAAGTCAGAGAGCAGGTCCCGCTGCCAGGGAGCGCGGAAACATATTCCAGGCGGCCAACACTGTTGGGGCTGACGACAGTGTTGCCGGTGCCATCGCGCAGCATGAAGTTGATCAGATGGGCGTTCTGGCGCGAACCATGGGAGTCGTGGCAGACCGCGCAGGAAGCTCGACTGCCCACCACGTGCTCGCGGTGCGGAAAACCACCCGCGGGGTCTTGCAGGATGGTGCTGCGATCATGGCACTTGTAGCACAGGTCATAACTCGTCACTGATTCCAGCGTCGGGTCGCTGCTGGTGTAGTTGCGCTCCAGAATGGGCGCATAGCGCGAGGCATGCGGGCCTTTGGGCGCGACGCCGGTCGCGGTCCAATCGTTATTGTTGTGGCAATCGCTGCAGCCGATCATCGACGAGGCTGTATAGCCGGGCATGAGTCCCTGGATGCTGGTGTTCTTGCCCGGCGCGGCGATGGGGTGATAGGAACGGTTGTTCGGGTCGATCCGGGTACTGACGATGCGCGTGCCCTCCTGCCGCAAAATGCCGATGGTGTTGGGTTCACTGGAACCATGGCACTTGATGCAAATCTGATATTCGTAGGCCGATTCAGCGACGCGCGAGCCGCCAGTCGTGACTCCCGCAACGGACAGCAGACGCCCGGAAACCAGCGGTGGCTGCGCCGGGGTCGAGTTGGACGCGTGGGCATTATGGCAGTCCGAACAGGCCACATGGCGTGGCATGCCGGCCGGGTTTTCCTGCGGGTCGTGCGCCCATGGCGCGCTGTCTATTGGATGGCGAGAGAACTTGGCGCCGTTGGCAAACTCCGCGGCAATATTCTTTACCGCGACCGTGGCACCGTGGCAGACATTGCAATTGTCCGACTCGACACTCCAGGCCAGCAGCCGTTGGCCGTGCCCCGCCGAGTGGCTGCGGTGACAGTTGAGGCAGGCATTGGTGGCAACAGTGTTGTAAGCATTGGGTGGCCAGGGATTGGTGCCGTTGCCGTTCCAGGTGGCGCTGGAATTGGCGTGTGACGAACCGCTCCATTGCGCAAGCCGGTGACATGAAATGCACAAGGCGCCATTGAGGTTGCTCATGCGCAGGAACTTCGCCCGTCTGTCCTCGTGCGGATCGTGGCAACTGGTGCACTGCAGCTGCTTCTTGCCATCGAGGCGGATAACGCCAGGCAGACTGCCGGGATCGACCAGGCCGGGGTGTTGCATGGCCAGGTTGCTGTCATAAACGAAAGAGATCGGGTGATCGTCGCTGAGATCAGTGCCCAGCAGGTTGCTCCCGGTCATGGGCCCAAGCTTGAGGGCTTCGCCCGCGGGCGGCTTGCGCAAGTTGGCGAGCGCGAGAATACCGTCGTGGCAGGACAGGCACAGGCGCGAACTGCCGTTGGGTTGCTTGAGCACGGCGCGCAGCGTGCTGCTGGTGTACAACTGATATGAGATGGGTGGCAGATCACGGTTCCACAACGCACCCGACGGGTTGGCATTGTGCGGTGTGTGACAGAACACGCACAAGCCTATGGGCCGGGTTTCCTTGAGTTGGCCGGGCCCGCCCGGCGTCAGATTGTGCCGGGTGTTGGCGATCTGGGTCTGCGCCGCAACCCTCGACGCCGACAGCGTCATGAGCAGCACTCCTGCCACAACGATGGCCGCGCGCAGCACCCTCGTTGTGCAGGCCTGCAAGCGCTTGCCAAGTGGTCGGGCTGCCGCTGTCATTTTGCGGTTTCCTCGGTCATGCCGACACGCTGGAACACCTGAATGCGCTGATTGTAGGAGTCCGCCACATACACCCTATCTTGCGGGTCGACGAACACGCCGGCCGGCAGCCAGAACTGACCGGCGCGCACACCATGTTCGCCGAAGCCCATGAGCAGGGTGCCATCTTCCCTGAATATCTGCACGGCGTCGAATAGCGCATCGACCACCAGAACATGCCCCGCGCTGTCGGCGGCGATGCCTTTGGGTGCAGCAAAATCTCCGGCGCCATCGCCAACTTTGCCGATCTTCCACAAAAAACGCCCTTCCCGGCTGAAGGCCTGAATGCGGAAATTCAGCGCGTCGGTTACGAGCAGCGTGCCATCGCCAGTGAGCGCGACATGCGTGGGCGAATTGAATTCACCGTCGCCGCGGCCGTTCCTTCCGATGGTTTGCAACAGGCGACCATCGAGGGCGTAAACCAAAACCTGGTGAGCCATGGAATCGGCCGCATACAGTCGCTCGCCGACTGCGTCATAGGCCAGCCCCGCTGGCCGCTGCAGGCCCTCGTGAGCCAGCACATGGCGCAGCCGGCCCTGGCCGTCAAGAGCATAGATCTTCTTGAGCAAGCTATCGACCAGGAAGAGGGTGTCAGCCGGCCCGAGCGCCAAGGCTACCGGTGACGCCAGAACCTCATTGCCGATGCGGCTCACCTGCTGCGCATGGTTCTGCCGGGCATCAAAGAGGAACAAGGCCTGCGCTCCGGGATCGGCCACATAGAGCACGCCCTCGCGCTCGGCAACCCCGGTGGGCCGGACCAGTCGCAAATCCTGATTGCCCGTGAGTTTGTCGAGCACCCGGCCGAGAAAGCCCTGGGCGACCCCCCAGTCTGCCGGGCCGCTGACGCTCCTGAGGTAACGAATGCGCGCTGGTGCCGGTGGTCTCGGCCAGACCGGACTTTGCTCGGAGGCGGCCGCAGCTTGCGCCGACATCGGAGCCTCGCCGGCAACGGCGTGAGCCAGCAGCAATGCGAAGGTCACCGCCGAAAAAAGCTGCCTTAGCATGGCGCGCAAGGGCTCAAAATGGTCATCTCAAAATTGCCGAACGGCCCCGACGTGAAGCATCGTATTTGAGGACCGCACACTGCCGCGCACGCGTTCAGCCATACCAAGCCGCGCCACCAGATCGAGCTTCAACCATCTGCGATGCAGTTGCAGGCTGGCGTCGCTGATGGTTTCCGAGGGTATCTGTGTGTCTCTTAGTTGGCGACGCGACAGGTTGGCAGTGGCTATCCATCCGCCGGGGGCCAACCAGTCGGCTGCCAGGGAGACCGAGCGCCCCTCGCTCTGCCGCTGCGGTGACACGTGATCTGTGCGCTGCTGATCGGCACGGAGGTTGAGCGTCCAGTTCACTGTAGGCTGGTAGAAGATCGATTCGCTGAAGGCGGCTTGCCGATAATCATCGATATGATCACTGTAACGAGTCAGGGTGGCGTCTCCACGTGTCTGGATTGTGTCCCATTCTCCTTGCGCATTGACGCGAGCGCTGTCGCGGCGGGTGTCAGCCAGAAAACTGCTGTCGCCACCGGCTAGCGGCTTCTGGTCGGTCGCGTCATGAATGAGGGTAATGCCGATCCAGTGCCAATCCACCCCCAGGCTCATGGAGCGCGAGCTTGCCAGGTATTTGACGCTGGGATCGAGCCGAAAGGTGTAGCTGACCTCGAGCAGGTCACCGGCCTGGATGATGGCGCTGCTCGCCAGCGGCACGATGCGCGCCCGGCTGCCTTCGCTAACCACCACATAATCGACACCGAGCGTGGTCGGAATGCGTGCGGCGCCTTTGATGTCAACCATTACCACGCTTTCGGGGATGATGAAAAGGTCAGCCAGCACAAAGCCGGCGCCGGCGCCGAGCTGAGGCGGCGCTTGATAGGGCGCGTCGAATACCTGCTGAAAACTCGATTGCAGCTGATTGTTGTTCACCGAAACATTGTCGCCCAGCGAGGCAGAAAGCTGGCCGCCCCAGGGTAGACCGTGTGAATAGTTGAAACTCAACTGCGCGCCCTCAGAGTCGCGCACGCCACTGGGAAAGACCTGGCGGTTTCCATTCAACCCCAGGTTGGTGGTCAGATTGGCATAAAGCCGATGCTGCAAATTCGCGCCGCCATTGTGGCTGGTGACCGTTCCTTCCGGCGTCTTTTGCTGCGTGAATTGATAGTTATAGGCGCTGGAGAGGTTGGCAAAGTGTTCCACACTCAACGATTCATCGATGCTGAGGTTGGTCATCGGGCTGCTGCCGTCGCGCGCGGAATAATTCAGCCGTGAATCCCAGCGCCGGTGCAGGGCCGGACCAAAATCCAGACTGTAATTGAGGTTTGCCAACTGGCTGCGATAATTTCCAGGCAGGTAGATTTTGTTGACAACATCGCTGTACTCGTAGCGAAAGTCGAGGTCGGCGGTCTCGAAACCATTGTGGCCGTCCACAGCGAACAGCGTGCGCCCGTCATCACGTAGAAAACTCTGGCCCCCGACCTGCGTGTGTTCCTGGAAATGCTCTTGTGCCAAGCGCATATTAGCGCTGAACCAGGGCAGGATTTCCTTGTCGCGCAGCAGGCTGTTTTCGCGCAGGCGCAGCGTGACGCTGCGATTCTCGCTGACGGTCTGCGTAATGCCGCCCGAGGGTCGGGTTTGCTGGCCTTGCGAGCGATTCGCGATAACAGTGGCGTTATAAGGTTTCTCCCCCAGTACCAGAACATCAAGACTGTAGTCGGTCAACAGGCCATGCTGTGCGACCCGGGTGTCACTGGCATCTTGCCGGCTCTGCTGCAGGGAAAAACGCAGGCCCAGATTGCCAGTCAGCAGGCTCGGGTCGATCAGCGCAAAGCCCTCGTTGCGGATGCTCACGCTTTCGCTTGTCAGGCGACTTGAGAACTGCTGATCGGCACTCGCGGGCACTCGTATCGTCTGCCGCTGGCTGTCATAGCCGGCGTCCAGGCTGCCGCTCCACACGCCGGCGCGAGGGATGTCGGCCCAGGAATCAACACCCAGGGCCTCGAGCGTGGGCAGGGATTGCAACGACGACCACCAGAGCATCGGTGCAGCCGCATCGGCGGCATGTGCCGCATTGCCCGCCATAAGGGCCACCAGCATCGACAGCAGCCCGCACCGTCCTGTAGCTGCCGCAGCTTGGTTCATTTTCGATGGCAACGCCCACAGGTGTCCAGATTGGAGACGAAGGCGTCCTTGCCGTTGTGGCAGGTACCACACCAACGCCCCTCCTGCAATTCGTCCATCGTGACCGGATTGGCGCCAGCCTTCATTTTGAACAGTTCGTTGTGACACGCGGCGCACTTGAATTGCATCTGGTGCACCCAATGCGGAAAAAATGCGGGCGGCACATCATCCATGCCAGCGGCCTTGCGTTCAAAAGCAATGTCGCCATACTCCGCAGCACAGGTGACGAGTGGATGGCCCGCGAGCAGCACAGCGCCCAGTAACAAGACCAGCAGTTGCCGTGCTGCCGGAACTCCGCGACCATCGTCGTGCGTCATGATCACATCGCTTTGTGGCAGGCGGGGCAGTTCGTCAACTCCGGCAAAGCCACTTTGGCGTGGCATACGCCGCAATAGGCCCCGGCATCGAGCTTGGCCATGGTCATGACGGCTTTGCCTTGCTCCTGCTCAAAAATGTCGGTATGGCAAATGGGGCAGCCCAGCCATTGGGTATGTGTCTTGTGCTGAAACACCACTTTGTACTTGGGCTGGCCTTTGGGCACGTATTCCAGGTCCATGTCAGTGGGCTCTTCGTCCTTTGCGTCGGCAGCGAGTCCAGGCCTCGGGGTGATGATCTTGTCGTTCAAGGCGCGGATCCAGTCCACGTCGCCATCATCGTTCTTCGCCAGCGCCTCGAAGCGCGCGCGCCAATCGATCGGTGGCGGCAGGTCGGGGATCTCGACAAATGTCACTGCGGGCGGTGGCGCCTTGTAGGGAGCTCGGCGCCGAGCATGGTCGGTCGGCCCGAGCGCCTGTTGCTGGCCGGTCTGCGGCACGCCGTCGAAGAAGAAACGCAGCACCGAGTCCGAGGCGGCGCAGCCGTTCAGCAACAGCAATGAAATCGCCCCAATGGTCAGCATGATCAGGCCTTCCGCCAGTGGCGGCAGTTCCGGCAGGCGCTTCTTGCCGTTGTCCGACACCTGGACCTACTTCTTCGCGGCAGGATTGGGAGGCGGCTTGAGAAAGCTGTCGTCGGCCTTGGTGTTCACCAATTC
>JAAPAA010000007.1 GCA_012274165.1 Thiobacillaceae bacterium | reverse complement strand
CGCAACTGGCGCTGATGTTGCATGCGCCCGATTCGATTAAAAGCGGCGCGCTGGAAGCCGGCTTTGAGAATGAGCGCATTCAGCTTGCGGCTAGCCAGCTCAATGCCGAAACCGTGCAGCTGTATTACCAGATTGCGCTGAATGGCCGCCGTGATTTGCCGTATGCGCCGGATGAGGTGTCGGGCTTTTGCATGACGCTGCTGCGGATGCTGGCGTTCGCCCCCGGCGCGGGTAACCGTGCGCCGCTGGAGCGTCCGGCACCGGCGCGGGTGGCGACACCACCACGGGTTGAACCCGCGCCACGTGCGGCCGCACCGGTCGTCGCGCCTGTGGCTGCGCCCGCTGCATCGCCTGCGCCGGTTGTTACCGCGCCGGTTATTGCAGCGCCTGATATGGCGTCGCCGGTCGCTGACCGTCCACCGGCATCCGCACCCGCATTGATCGCCAGCGAATCGACGCCGCAAGGCGCCTGGGACTGGCTCGCCGTCGTCGCGTCACTGCGCCTCGGCGGCATGGCCAAGATGCTGGCCGATCATTGCGAACTGGTGGCGCAGACCGACGAATCGGTGACGCTGCGCGTCGGCGAAGCGCATAAACATCTGCTCGACCGCACCTATCAGGACAAGCTGGTGGCGGCGTTGCGCGACAAGTTCGGCGCGGCGCTCACCGTGTCAATCGAGCTGGGCGCGGCAGTTGAAAAAACGCCGCAGCAGGTGCGCACCCGTATCAAGGATGAACGTCAGGCCGAAGCCGTGGCGGCCATCGAATCCGATCCATTTGTGCGTGAACTGGTCGACCAGTTTGGCGGCCAGATCGACGCCTCAACCATTCAACCCTTAGGAGAATCGACATGATGAAGGGCGGCATCGGCAACATGATGAAGCAGGTTCAGCAAGTGCAGGAAAACATGGCCAAAATGCAGGCCAAGCTGGCTGAAATCGAAATCGAAGGCCAGAGCGGCGCAGGCATGGTCAAGGTCACGATGACCTGCAAATACGACGTGCGCCGCGTCACCATCGATCCCAGCCTGATGGGCGACGACAAGGAGATGCTCGAAGACCTGATCGCCGCAGCGATGAACGACGCGGTGCGCAAGGTCGAGTCAACGGTGTCGGAAAAAATGGGCAGCGTTACCGCCGGCCTGCCGATTCCGCCCGGGATGAAACTGCCGTTCTAAGGGCTTGCCGTGCAGCCTGCCGCGCTGGAACACCTGATTGCCGCTCTGCGCGTGCTGCCCGGCGTCGGCCCCAAGTCTGCCGCGCGCATGGCGTATCACCTGTTGCAGCGCGACCGGCGCGGTGCGGAAGCGCTGGCCGGCGCGCTCAACCATGCGCTGACGCATCTGCACCACTGCCGCCTGTGCAACAACTTTTCCGAGGCCGAAGTCTGCGAAGTCTGCGCCAGCCCACGCCGCGACAAACGCCAACTGGCGGTGGTCGAAATGCCCGCGGACTTCAACATGATGGAAGCCACGCAAAGCTACAGCGGCCTCTACTTCGTGCTGATGGGGCGCCTGAGCCCGCTCGACGGCATCGGCCCGCGCGAGATCCATCTCGACCGGCTGATTGCCCGGGCGCTCGACGGTATCGTTGAAGAAGTGCTGCTCGCCACCAACTTCACGCCCGAGGGCGAGGCCACCGCGCATACCATCGGCGAGTTGCTCAAAGCGCGCGGACTCAAAGTCAGCCGCCTGGCGCGCGGCGTGCCGGTCGGCGGTGAGCTGGAATACGTGGACAGCGGCACGCTGGCGCAGGCAGTGCGCGATCGGCGCACCGTTTAATGTGGTGCGACCAGCGCACTGCTGAACCAATCAACATCAATATCGGATAACACGATGGAACTCAACGCCCTGACCGCCCTTTCTCCGCTCGACGGCCGCTATGGCAGCAAGACCGCGCCACTGCGCGATTTCTTCAGCGAATACGCGTTGATTAGAACCCGTGTCATTGTCGAGATCGAATGGCTGAAGGCGCTGGCGGCATCGCCCGAGATCGCCGAAGTGCCGGCGTTTTCGGAGGCTGCCATCGGCATGCTCGACGGCATCGCCGACACCTTTTCGGTGGCGGACGCCGAGCGCGTCAAGGCGATCGAGGCGACGACCAATCACGACGTCAAGGCGGTCGAGTATTTCCTCAAGGAAATGACGAAAGACGATGCCGAAATCGCGGCGGTGTCCGAGTTCATCCACTTCGCCTGCACCTCGGAAGACATCAACAACCTGGCGCACGGCCTGATGCTGAAAGGCGCGCGCGACGCGGTGCTGTTGCCCGCACTGGAAAAGCTTATCGCACGCCTGACCGATCTCGCGCACGAATTCGCCGAGCTGCCGATGCTGTCGCGCACCCATGGCCAGCCTGCCTCGCCGACCACCGTCGGCAAGGAACTCGCCAACGTGGTGTATCGCCTGCGCCGCACCTGGGATGCCATCGGTTCGATCGAATTGCTCGGCAAGATCAACGGCGCGGTCGGCAACTACAACGCGCATCTTGCAGCCTATCCTGAAATCGATTGGGAAAGTTTCGCGCGCGATTTCGTCACCGAGCTGGGACTGAACTTCAACCCCTACACCATCCAGATCGAGCCGCACGACGCCATGGCCGAGTTGTTCGATGCCATCGCGCGCGCCAACACCATCCTCATCGACTTGAACCGCGACGTCTGGGGCTATATCTCGGTCGGCTACTTCAAGCAGAAGGTGAAAGCGGGCGAGGTCGGCTCCAGCACCATGCCGCACAAGGTCAATCCCATCGATTTTGAAAACAGCGAAGGCAACCTGGGTCTGGCCAATGCCATGCTGCGCCACTTGGCCGAAAAGCTGCCGATCTCGCGCTGGCAGCGCGACCTCACCGATTCCACCGTGCTGCGCAACATGGGTGTTGGTTTTGGCTACAGTCTGTTGGCCTACGAATCCTGCCTGCGCGGCCTCGGCAAACTCGAAGCCAATCCGGCGGCGCTCGCTGCCGACCTCGACGCCAGCTGGGACGTGCTGGCAGAACCGATCCAGACCGTGATGCGGCGTTACGGCATCGCCAACCCTTACGAACAATTGAAAGAACTCACGCGCGGCAAAGGCGGCATCACGCAAGATGCGCTGCATTTGTTCAT
>JAAPAA010000070.1 GCA_012274165.1 Thiobacillaceae bacterium | reverse complement strand
GTTCCCGACATAACCGATTTCGCGCGACAGGATCCGCTCCGGATCGAGACCGGTGGAAGGCACCGTCACAATGTCAACGACCGACCCGGCCGCATTCTGGACGCGCTGATTGCCTTCTTCCTCGAAGAAGGTCGGCGAGCGATACGCGCGCGAGATACCCAAGCGGATCACGTGTCCGGGAACCAGCGTGAAATTGACCGCGGCGCGCGGCGAGATATCCGTCCCGGTGAAATAATGATGCTCCAGCATGGCGCCGGCCTGCACCAGCACATGCTCGTCGGCGCGCCATTCGATGTTGCCGAACACCCGTGCAAGCTCGCCGCTCAGGGTACTGCTGGAAGGATAGTTTTGCGGGCTGTTGACGGTCTCTTGCCACACCTCGCCGCCCCACACCGCGCGCAAATCGGGCGCCCACTGATCGTTCACCTGCAGCTCGATACTGCTGCGCGTCTGCAACAGATATTGGTCCACCGCCACTGTGCCGATACCCAGCCCACTCAAATCCGCGGCCGCGTTGGCGTCAAAACGATTCTGGGTAAAGTAGGCTTGCACCCGCCACTCACGCTGCGCGGATTCCACCTTGTGATATGCAAGCTGCAGATACAGCGCGCGCGAATCCTGCGTGGTGGGCTCAAGCAGGGAAATCGGGCTGGCCGTGCTGCTCCCCGCATCCCAGTTGCCTTGCGACAGGCCGAACTGCGCCATCACATCCGAATCCGGCGAAAGCTGCCAGTCCATGCGCCCATTGACGAAGTAGGTTTGGCTCGCTTCGAAATATTGTCCGTTGTCTTCGCGAAGCGAACCGTCAGTGAGATGCCGTTTGCCAACCACGTCGCGCTCGAAGCGGTCGCGCTGCTGCGCCGACGCTGTGATGCGGTAGCGCAAGGCTTCGTCGCCGCCGCCGTGACGAACTGTCAGCCCGGCCATGTCCTGCTCGCCGACCTGCATCGACACAAATTCACCCGGCACCTGCGCCGACGTTTTGGAAATGATGTTGATGACCGCAGCAAAGGCGTTTGCGCCATAAACTGCCGCATCGGGACCGCGTACCACTTCAATGCGTTCAATGTCGTCGATGGAAAGCGGCAGATCCGACCAGCTCACGCTACCGTAATGCGCGCTGTAAATCGAACGGCCGTCGACCAGCACCTGAAAGCGCCGCGAATAGGCGTCGCCCAGACCGTGGTAGCCCGCTGCCCAGGTGTTGTCACGCGTGTATGCAATCGAAAACCCCGGGACCAGCCGCAACAACTCGGGGATGTCACGAAAACCCGATGCCCGGATCATCTCCTGATCGATGATCGTGACGGCAGATGGCGCGTCCGTCACCGGTTGCGACAAGCGCGTTGCCGACAGCACCACCGGCAATTCGTCGAGGAAATCGGCCTCACTGACTTCGGCCAGCGCTTGCAGCGGCGCCGCAAACAGGCCGCCCAGCATGAAGCTGATCCCCAGCGCATGGCGGGTCATTGTTCGCTTGTTATTCACGCTCTCCCCATGCCCGCACTTTTTGTACGGGTCGTTATTTGCTTATTTACTGCACATGGCCGAAATCACGGCCATTCATCCCGCCTGCACTTGAATCAAAAAGGAATATCGTCTTCCATGTCGTCGAAGCCGCCGCCGGACTTGGCCGACGGTGCGGGACGCGGTGCCGGGGCAGCACGGGTGGGGGCGGCAGGGCGCGAATAGCTGCCCTCATCTCCTTCACCCGTTGGTTCCCCCATGCCTTCACGGCCACCGAGCATCTGCATCTCATTGGCGATGATTTGAGTTGAAAATTTTTCCACGCCGTCCTTATCGGTGTATTTGTCAGTCTTGATACGGCCTTCGACATATACAGAGCGGCCTTTCTTCAGATACTGGCCCGCAATCTCGGCCAGCTTTCCGAAGAAAGTAACTCGATGCCACTCCGTCTCTTCGACCATTTCGCCAGCCTTGTTTTTATATTTGCGGCTTGTGGCGATGGCGAGGTTGGCGACAGCCTCACCGCTGGGCAGGTAACGCATATCGGGATCACGTCCCAGATTGCCGACCAGAATCACTTTATTGACCGATGCCATGTTTTCCCCGAATTAAGATTGGATTGAGTGAGCGTTTGTATGTGTGGATTCTATCAGGGCACCTGCAGGGACAGTCCTTGCAAACTGCCCACACGTCCCATTAAACAGCCCGGCCAGCCAGCAGGCTGCGCGCGCCGTCTTCGTCCCAGCCCTTGATGCTGACTTTCAGCATGGCGACGCCTTCTTCGCCAAGCACCACCGCCTCGACCACGCCAGCCACCCCGGCCAGTTGCGTCTTCAGCAGCGCGGCCTGATCGGACGGCATGGAACCGACGCGGAACATGCGGGTTTTGATCGCAGGCGGCGCCTGCATCGACAGAGTCGTCACCAGCCATACTGACATCAACCCGACGCAGAAGATAAAGACCGCCTGAAAGCCATAATGCTGCGCCAGCCAACCGCCCACCACACCGCCGGAAAAAGCGCCCAGCGCCTGTGCTGTGTTGTAGACCCCCATCGCTGTGCCCTTGGCCGAAACCGGAGCGAGTTTTGAAATCAGGGAAGGCAGGCTCGCTTCAAGCAAATTGAAAGCCGCGAAATAGGCGAACAGCGCCGCAACGATGCCCCAGAAATGCGTGTAGCCCAGGGCCAGGCCGATTTGCGCCAGCAGCATCAGCGCCACTGCGCCGATAAAAACCGGTTTCATCTTGCCGCGCTTTTCGCCATAAATAATGGCGGGGACGATCAAGGCAAACGACCCCGCAAACACGGGCAGATACACCGTCCAATGCTTGTCAAGCGTGAGTCCGGCATTTTTCAGCGCCACCGGCACCACGACGAACATTGCCATCTGCGCTGCATGCAATGAAAAGATGCCCAGATCAAGGCGAGCAAGCTGGCTGTTTTTCAGCACATCGATGAACTTGGCCGGATTGGTTTGGGCGTCGGCGTGAAAATGACTGTCGGTGGGATCGGGCACCCACACCTTCACTACCCAGATCGCCGCCAGTGCGAGCACGCCGGTGAGCGCGAAAATGCCCGGCACGCCGATGAGGTGGCCGAGCGAGGGTCCGGCGACCAGCGATATGGCGAACGTGACGCCAATGGTCGAGCCGACCATTGCCATGGCCTTGGTACGGTGTTCTTCACGGGTGAGATCGGCCAGCATCGCGGTGACAGCAGCAGAAATGGCGCCAGCACCTTGCAAGGCGCGGCCGCCGATGGTCCAGTAGATGTCGGTGGCGGTGGCGGCGAGAAAGCTGCCCAGCGCAAACAGGACGAGGCCGAAAATGATGACTTTCTTGCGGCCGATGCGGTCGGACGCCATGCCGAACGGGATCATCAGGATGGCCTGGGTGAGGCCATACATGCCGAGCGCGAGGCCGACCAGGGTGTGATTGTTGCCGCCTGGCAGGTGCTCTGCGTAGAGCGCGAACACCGGCAGGATCAGGAACATGCCGAGCATCCGCAGCGCGAAAATGGCGGCCAGCCCGGATGCCGCCCGCTTTTCGTTGGGGGTCATGGATTCGTCAAGGACAAGTTCGGACACGGCGACAAGTTCGGCAGGCAACGGAAGTCCGTTATATTAGCAGGTTGCGAATTACGCTCCCTGCCCCAAATATGGAATACATCCGCATCCGTGGCGCCCGCACCCACAACCTGAAAAACATCAACCTCGACCTGCCGCGCAACAAGCTGGTGGTGATTACGGGCTTGTCGGGATCGGGCAAATCCTCGCTCGCATTCGACACGCTTTACGCCGAAGGCCAGCGCCGCTACGTCGAATCGCTGTCGGCCTACGCGCGGCAGTTTTTGCAGTTGATGGAAAAACCCGATGTCGACCTGATCGAAGGCCTGTCGCCGGCAATTTCCATCGAGCAAAAGGCGACCAGCCACAACCCGCGCTCGACCGTCGGTACGGTCACCGAAATCCACGATTACCTACGCCTGCTGTTCGCCCGCGTCGGCGACCCGCGCTGCCCGGAGCACGGCATCACGCTGGCCGCGCAAACCATCTCGCAAATGGTCGACGCCGTGCTGGCGCTGCCGGAAGACACCAGGCTGATGATCCTGGCGCCGCTGCTGGTGGGGCGCAAAGGCGAGAACGTCGAACTGTTCAACGAGCTGCGCGCGCAAGGCTTTGTGCGGGTGCGGGTCGACGGCACCGTGCACGAGATCGACGCCGTGCCCAAGCTCGACAAGAACAAGAAACACACCATCGAAGTGGTGGTGGATCGCCTGAAAGTGCGCGCCGACGCCAAGCAGCGGCTGGCCGAAAGTTTCGAGACCGCGCTGCGCCACGCCGACGGGCGCGCGCT